>NC_011146.1:952500-1122500 GCF_000020725.1 Citrifermentans bemidjiense Bem
GTGGGCATTAGATTTGTTCTTTGACAATTGCATATAGTGAATTTGTAGGTAACAACCGGGAGTTAGTTGTCAATTGACTTGTCAGTTGTCGATTGCTTCTGGGGTATGCATAGCAGCATTGATCGATTTACAGTTTTTTTATGGTCAAGCTACTAAGGGCGTACGGTGGATGCCTAGGCAGAGAGAGGCGATGAAGGACGTGGTAAGCTGCGATAAGCTTCGGTGAGCCGCTAAACAGGCTTTGACCCGGAGATTTCCGAATGGGGAAACCTACTGGAGGTAATGCTTCAGTAACGCATGGTGAATACATAGCCATGCGTGGCGAACGAGGGGAACTGAAACATCTAAGTACCCTCAGGAAAAGAAAACAATAGTGATTCCGTCAGTAGCGGCGAGCGAAAGCGGAACAGCCCAAACCTGTACCATTTCGATGGTGCGGGGGTTGTGGGGCCCCGACGTGGGATTGATGATTGGTAGGAGAACGGTCTGGAAAGGCCGGCCATAGTGGGTGATAGCCCCTTATCCGAAACCATGATTCACCCTAGGGTGTCCCCGAGTACCGCGAGGCACGTGAAACCTCGTGGGAATCCGGGAGGACCATCTCCCAAGGCTAAATACTACTCTCTGACCGATAGTGAACCAGTACCGTGAGGGAAAGGTGAAAAGTACTCCAATGAGGAGGGTGAAATAGAACCTGAAACCGTATGCCTACAAGCAGTGGGAGCACTATGGAGCAATCCAGTGTGACCGCGTGCCTTTTGCATAATGAGTCAGCGAGTTACCCTCAGCAGCGAGGTTAAGTTCATAGAACGGAGCCGCAGCGAAAGCGAGTCTTAATAGGGCGAATTAGTTGCTGGGGGTAGACCCGAAACCGGGTGATCTATCCATGTCCAGGGTGAAAGGAAGGTAACACTTCGTGGAGGCCCGAACCCACTGGCGTTGAAAAGCCAGGGGATGAGGTGTGGATAGGAGTGAAAGGCTAATCAAACTCGGAGATAGCTGGTTCTCCCCGAAATATATTTAGGTATAGCCTCGCAAAGTAAGTAACGGGGGTAGAGCACTGGATGGGCTAGGGGTCTTACCGGATTACCAAACCTAACCAAACTCCGAATACCGTTAACTGTTATTGCGGGAGTCAGACTGCGGGTGATAAGATCCGCGGTCGAAAGGGAAAGAGCCCAGACCGCCAGCTAAGGTCCCAAAATCTACGCTAAGTGGAAAACGATGTGGAAATGCCCAGACAACCAGGAGGTTGGCTTAGAAGCAGCCACCCTTTAAAGAAAGCGTAATAGCTCACTGGTCGAGTGGGTCTGCGCGGAAAATGTAACGGGGCTAAGCGTAGTACCGAAGCTGCGGATTGGATCCTTAAGGATCCAGTGGTAGGGGAGCATTGTGTAAGCCTGCGAAGGTCGACCGTGAGGACGGCTGGAGGTATCACAAGAGATTATGCTGACATGAGTAGCGAAAAACAAGGTGAGAAACCTTGTCACCGAAAACCCAAGGTTTCCTACGTAAAGGTAATCTGCGTAGGGTTAGTCGGTCCCTAAGGCGAGGCCGAAAGGCGTAGTTGATGGGAAACGGGTTAATATTCCCGTACCACCTGTTGTTGCGATGGGGGGACGGAGTAGGGTAGACGATCCAGGCGCTGGTAGTCCTGGTTTAAGGTCGTAGGCGGGAGAAGGAGGCAAATCCCTTTCTCCATTCAACGCTGAGAGCTGATGACGAGGGGGTATCCCCATAAAGTCGTTGATCCCATGCTTCCAAGAAAAGCCTCTAAGCTTCAGACAGCAGGTGACCGTACCGTAAACCGACTCAGGTGGGTGAGGATAAATGTCCTAAGGTGCTTGAGAGAACACTGGTTAAGGAACTCGGCAAAATGATACCGTAACTTCGGGAGAAGGTATGCCCTTTTGGGTGAAGAGACTTGCTCTCTTAGCTTGGGAGGGTCGCAGAGAAATGGCGGTAGCGACTGTTTACTAAAAACATAGGACTCTGCAAAGTCGCAAGACGACGTATAGGGTCTGACGCCTGCCCGGTGCCGGAAGGTTAAGGGGATTTGTTAGCCGCAAGGTGAAGCTTTGAACCGAAGCCCCGGTAAACGGCGGCCGTAACTATAACGGTCCTAAGGTAGCGAAATTCCTTGTCGGGTAAGTTCCGACCTGCACGAATGGCGTAACGATTTCCGCGCTGTCTCAACCAGTGGCTCAGCGAAATTGAATTCTCGGTGAAGATGCCGAGTACCCGCAGAAAGACGGAAAGACCCCGTGCACCTTTACTACAGTTTGACAGTGACATTCGAATAAGCTTGTGTAGGATAGGTGGGAGACTTTGAAGCTGGGACGCTAGTCTCGGTGGAGTCATCCTTGAAATACCACCCTGGTTTGTTTGGATGTCTAACCCAGGTCCGTCATCCGGATCGGGGACACTGTCTGATGGGTAGTTTGACTGGGGCGGTCGCCTCCCAAAGAGTAACGGAGGCGCGCGAAGGTTCCCTCAGGCTGATTGGAAACCAGCCGTAGAGTGTAAAGGCATAAGGGAGCTTGACTGCGAGACCAACAAGTCGAGCAGGTACGAAAGTAGGTCTTAGTGATCCGGCGGTTCTGTATGGAAGGGCCGTCGCTCAACGGATAAAAGGTACGCCGGGGATAACAGGCTGATCTCCCCCAAGAGTTCACATCGACGGGGAGGTTTGGCACCTCGATGTCGGCTCATCGCATCCTGGGGCTGAAGTAGGTCCCAAGGGTTTGGCTGTTCGCCAATTAAAGCGGTACGCGAGCTGGGTTTAAAACGTCGTGAGACAGTTTGGTCCCTATCTTCTGTGGGCGTAGGATACTTGAGAAGAGTTGACCTTAGTACGAGAGGACCGGGTTGAACGTACCTCTGGTGTTCCAGTTGTTCCGCCAGGAGCAGTCGCTGGGTAGCTATGTACGGAAAGGATAACCGCTGAAAGCATCTAAGCGGGAAGCCTCCTTCAAGATTAGGTATCCCTGGGAGCAATCCCCTAAAGGCCCGTTGTAGACCACAACGTTGATAGGCCGGGTGTGTAAGTGCAGTAATGCATTCAGCTGACCGGTACTAATCGGCCGTGAGGCTTGACCATAAAAAATTCTTAGAGAGGGGGGTGGGACTCCCACCCCCCGATCATAAACTGCTAGCAACCAAAACCTACAAATCACGAAGATGCAATTGTGGAGAAATATATTGCTAGAGCCGTAAAGGTTCGAGCTAAGAGTTTCTCTGTGGCTATGCCGAGAGGGTCACACCCGTTCCCATCCCGAACACGGAAGTTAAGCCTCTCTGGGCCGATGGTACTGCACTGGTAACGGTGTGGGAGAGTAGGTCGCCGCAGGGAATTTAATAAAAAAGCCCCGTCAGAATATCCTGACGGGGCTTTTTCGCGCCTGGGCTCGACCCTTTTCCCAATGCCGCTATGCCTGCCTCTGTGCCACCGGGCAGTTGGCAGCAGGCCCGAAGATGGTACCGAAGTTAAAATAGGAATCTCTGAAACAGTGCCCTGCCTTACTCTGGCACTCCTCAAGTTTGTCGCAGTCGTAACAAGCAGACCCCTTGAACTTCTCCCTGGAAGGATAGGCGAAGTTCAGCAGGCATTCACTATTCCACACTTCAAGCAGAGACTGGGTCGATACGTCCCCCACAAAGAATGACTCATCCTGTGGCACCGTATCACAAAGGACCACTTTCCCATCCGGAGTTACCGTCATACTGGTACGGCCGCCGGCACACTGCGTCCGACTTTTCCAGTAGCTGATCTTACCGGAACTTTCGTCGCCTATGTCCACTGATATCTCGATCGGCCCAGGTTTGAATACCGATGCCGATTCCATGCACTGTTCGGCGCCTGGCGCGGGACCAATACCGCTTGTGCTAAGGCTGATCTCCGGAAAGTCGGATCTTGCCTTTTGGCACTGTTGGGCAATTGAAAACTTGTCATGGCTGCTCAAAGATAAGTTGCCGTTATGTTTATGATAAACTTTCGCGTAGGCCGCGACTGTTATCTGCGTAACTCCCATCTCTACCAGCTGTTTGATCCATGGATATATTCGCGAGGCATTGACCGGCGTAGCCACGGCTTTGACTCGAAAGTTGAACCCTCGTGCTTTCAGATTCCTGATGCTTTGGACTGATTTGCTGACATGACCGCTTTTGTGAGCTGGTCCTTCGTCCGGCCCGTCGATGGTCAGCTGTATCTCGCGCAGATACTGATTGATGGGATTGGTCATTCCTACTTCTACCAACCGTTCCGCGATTTCTTCTGTGATGCAGCATTTAGTCGGAAGCTGGAACAGCATATCCTTTGCGATTAGCTCGCCGATCAGTGCTAAGGCTTCCTTTCTGTATAGCGGATCTCCCCCGGAAAGAGTCACCTGCTCTATACCCAGGGATTTGGCTTCCCCTATGATCTCCTTCCATCGCTTTGCAGGGAGCAATGTGTTCTCCGGCAGGTAGCGACGCTGCGCTTGACAATAGCTGCAGTTGGTCTCGCATTCGTTTGAGAACATCAGGTTCAACGACAGCGGTGCTGCCGGCCTTTTCTGCTCCTGCGGCCCCGACATGTTAGAGGCGAACCGCAACGGGTCCATTTTGACCGCGAAGGGCTCGAGTTCGGGTGTCATGTCAACTACGGCGTCACATTCCTTATTTGTGGCAAGGATCACTTTGGTAACGAATTCTTTTGCAGCTTCGAGATTCTCAAAACCTTGGGCGTACTGGACGATCAGGCACAGGTGCCTGAAGGCGAGCCGTCCGTCCATGAGGGAAAGCGTCGCTCCCACTAACGGTGAAACCAGGGAATAGTCGCTTTGTTCAGCTGCATATCTGCAGAGTAAAGTCCAGTCTCCGTTTCGTTTTAGCCGCCAGTAGGGCGATATCACCGGCGTTGAAGTGTCTGTGATCTCGACATCCTTGCCCAGCACGGAACATTGCAGTTGCATGTGGTTCCTCCTTGCCTGCTGCAGCATCTACTTTTCACTCTAGGCGAGCTGAAAAGGGTGGAATATGCGCACGAACGCACACCAGTCTATAACAAGGTTAAAAACTGTCAATGTTACAATTTGAAATAGGCTTCGTGGCGGTCACGCTTCACCTCACCCTTACCTTGAACGATCTGCACCAGATAATGCTGTAGCAGGCGGCGCGAGATATCTTGAAGCTTGTGGAGCAGTGTCATGGGGCCATGGGAAAAGCGCTGTCGCGATGCTCATTGCCTGCACTTTATGAGAAAGCTTGGCTGGTGCCGGTGGGGTGTGATAATTTCTTTCTGCGTGAGCAGCAATAAAAGGTGGCGGGGTATTGGATATGACAACGGAAAGACAGATTCAACTGGAAGCTGGCTGGAAATCGCACTTGCTGGAGGAGTTCCAGAAGCTTTACATGTCTGAGTTGAAGGAGTTCCTGCGCCTTGAGATAGCGCGCAAGAAGACCATCTATCCCAAGGGGAGCGAGTACTTCAACGCCTTCAACTCCACCTCCTTTGATAAAGTGAAGGTGGTGGTGCTCGGGCAAGATCCCTACCACGGGCCGGGCCAAGCCCACGGGCTTAGCTTCTCCGTTCCGCGCGGGGTAGATATTCCGCCTTCGCTGGTGAACATCTTCAAGGAGATCCAGACGGATCTCGGGCTTACGCAGGAGGACTTCAGGCACGGCTACCTGAAGTCCTGGGCGGACCAGGGCGTTCTTCTCTTGAACAGCGTGCTGACGGTCGAGGCTGGACGCGCCGCTTCCCATCAGGCGAAGGGGTGGGAAATCTTCACCGACCGCGCCGTCTCAATGCTCAACGAGAAGAAGGATCACCTCGTTTTCATGCTTTGGGGAGCCTACGCCCAGAGAAAAGGGGGCGTAATCGACGAGAAGAGGCACCTGGTACTGAGGGCGCCGCATCCGTCGCCCCTGTCCGCTCACCGCGGTTTCCTCGGTTGCCGGCACTTCTCCCAGGCCAACGCCTACCTGGCACGGCACGGAAGGGATCCTATAGATTGGCGTCTCCCCGACTAGTAGCGGCTGCGCGCCGTCTCCCCCCGCCAGGAAGGGGAGGGCGGCTTAATACCTGAATCTGCAGATCTGCAGCCTCAGACTCTCCGAGAGCCGGTTCAACTCGTCCGCAGTCGACATGGATGCACGGTTTTCCCTGGCTGCGCCCTGAATGATCCCGGTAATCTGGTGCACGTTATTGCTGATCTCGCGGCTCGTCGCGCTCTGCTCTTCGGCAGCCGTTGCTATCTGCCCTATCTGCAGCGTCACCTCGTTTACCTGTTTCAGAATTTCCCCCAGGCTCTCCCCTGACTTGACAGAGTCTTCGGCCCCCTTTGCAGCTTCCCGTGCGCTTTCGTGCATTACTTGCACTGCCCGGGCGGTCTCTTCTTGAATCGACCTTATGTTGACCTCGATCTCCTTGGTGGCGCTGGTGGTCCTTTCGGCTAAGCGGCGCACCTCGTCTGCCACGACCGCAAAGCCGCGCCCCTGCTCACCGGCGCGAGCCGCCTCTATCGCCGCGTTCAAGGCCAGCAGATTGGTCTGGTCCGCGATGTCCTGGATGGTGCCGATGATGTCGCCGATTTGTTCCGACTTTACCCCCAGATTGCCGACGCTCTCAGAGGTGGCTCGCACCTTCTCGTTGATGAGCTTCATCCCTTCGATGGTGCGCTCGACGTCGGCGGAGCCATAGCGCGCCATCTCGCAGGCTCGCTGGGCGCTGTCGACCGCGCTCAGGCAGTTCTTGGAGATGTCCGCGGAAGTGGCAGCCATCTCCTCGCCGGCGGTCGATACGGTTTCTGTCTGCACGGCTACTGCCTCGGTGGTGTCGGCAAGCCTCTCTGTGCTGGAGTGCAACTCGGAACTCGCGCTCGCCACGGAGTTAGCGTTGTCGGCCACCGTCTGCACAATGGTGTGGACCCGGTCGATGAACCGGTTGAAATAGCGGCTGGCGGCACCTATCTCATCGTCGGATTCGTTAAGGCGATGGGTGAGGTCACCGTCCCCTTCCGCTACATTCTGCAGAGTCCGGATCAGCTCTCGCAGCGGCATCAGCGCCTTGTGCAGAGCCAGGTAGCCCGCCAGCGCCAGGGTTCCGCCGAGCAGTGCGGACAGCGCGAGGATCAGGTATTTCAGTTTCTCGAATACCGCCAGGTACTCGGACTTTTTCTCGCCGACGAAAAGAGCGCCAATCACCTTGCCGTTGCCGTCTTTAAGGGGGAGATAGGAGGCAAAATGCGGAACCCCCAGAATGCTTGCCTCCCCCTGGTAGGGAACCGCCCGATCGACGACCGCCTCGCGCGCGGGTCCCTGAAGCTTGGTGCCGACCGCTCGCGAGCCGTCCTCCTTCTTGATCGTTGTCGCGACTCGGACGTCGTCCCTGAAGATGGTCGCCTCCCCCCCGAAGATCTCTTTCATCCTGTCGGTCAGGGCGTTGTCGCCGTCCAACGTCACACCGTTGGCCTGTAGCTTGCCGTCCACCAACACTATGCTGCCATCGCTTTTGCCGATAAGTTCGCGGAAAGCCTTGATCCGCGAGCCGAGTGAAACGTTGACCTGGCGCGTGATCTCCTTCTTGGTGACGTAGAGCGAAATAGCCGAAGTGGTAATGGTCGCGATGAGCACCATGCCCACGTTGCTGATCAGAATCTTCTTGCTTATGTTCATGCTGGTCCCTTTGTTGCGCGTGTTTGGGGTGGTGACAACGGAAGCTTCGAAAAGACCTATCGGGGTTAGCGGAGCAATCTTTAGAAAAAGTATACGGGTCGATGTATACACAATCACTGCATTCTTCAGCGGAGAGGTGAAGTGGTAAGACCGCGCCCAAGGTCGGACTTCCTCTCTCTGAAGCAGTAAGAAGGATTACTGTCATAGCCGATAAAGAAAATCACTTGCAGTTGTCTCAAGCGATTAGCTATACTCTTAGAAAAAGGAGCCGCACTTACAAGAGGAGGTTGGCCATGAAAGCTTTAGCTACTAAATTGGCCGTGTTTACGGCCGTTACTCTCATATCGGCACTCCCGGTACTTGCCGGTGAAAATGGTATGGGGATGAGTTCAGGAGACAACTATCAGAAGGATGAATGCCTGCTGGTGGCCCAGACATGCCGTGACAGCGTTGACACAATTCAACAGAGGATAGACAGGCTCAGCAAAGAGATCGGCAAGGGGACCAGTGTCTACAACGGGGACGAGCTGAAGCGTCTAAATTCCCAGCTGCAAGACGCAACGCGTACGCTGGAGATGCTGATCAGTAACGGCGCCTGAAAGAGAGTGCCGGAAGTTGCATGACAAGAGATGGGGGCCGCCGGCCTCCATCTCTTTTTTTATGAAGTAGGGGGGATTACGGCGCTGTCTGCGCTTTCGGACTTGAAGGCGGAAAAGGCCTGCTGCAACTGAAGGAAAAGGGCTTCGAGAGGCTCAGCATCCTCTGTCTTGGCTGCGGACTCCATCCTTGCGGCGAGTTCACGCATCAGGGGCGCCCCCATATTGGCGGATGTTCCGGCTATGGTGTGGGCACGGTAATAGACTGCCGCAAGATCCCGGTCCGAGACAGCCTCCTTCAGTTGATCCAGGTGCTCGGTTACCGCCGTGATGAATTTCACCACGAACATCCCCACCACTTTCTCTTCCCCCCCCAGGCGCTCCAGGAGGTCGGCCCGATCAAAGGCCGGGAGAGGTGCTGCTTCTGGCACCGGGGAGGGAGTGGCGGCGGACCCGGTGGGGTGGAGAGCGTCGGAGGTGGCCACCTTCCGGATCATGGAGGCGATTTCCCGCTCCCGCACCGGCTTCGACAGATAGCTGTCCATGCCGGCATCGTTACAGATGGTGATGTCCTCCTTCATCGCATTGGCGGTCATAGCGCAGATGTGGACCCGCCACCCGGTCCCTTGCTCTCGGCTCCTGATGATCCGGGTCGCTTCCAGCCCGTCCATGACCGGCATCTGCACATCCATAAAGATGAGGTCGAACTTCTCCCGTTCCCACTTTTCCACGGCCTCTTGTCCGTTTTGCGCGGTGGAGATCCGGTGGTTTCCTGTTTTGGCGATGAGCTTTGCGGAGATCAGTTGGTTGATCGGCACGTCGTCCACCACGAGGATCTTCAACTCACGTTCGACCCTAGCGCCCGGCGCTTCGCCCTCTTCCTCGGCGGGACGCTCGCCGGCTTTCGGCTGGCTCAACTCGATACAGAAGCTGAAAACGCTCCCTTTTCCCAGCGCGCTTTGCACGCTGAGTTCCCCCCCCATCAGTTCGACCAGGCTTTTGCTGATGGAAAGCCCCAACCCGGTCCCGCCGTAGAGGCGGGTGGTGGAGCTGTCGGCCTGGGAGAATTTCTCGAAGATGACTTCTATCGCTTCCGGGGCTATGCCGATACCTGTGTCGGCGACGGAGAACTTCAATCCGACGCCGTTCTCTCCGCTCCCCGTCAAGGCGGCAGTCAGGGTGATGCTCCCCTTCTGGGTGAATTTGAGCGCATTTCCCAGGAGGTTCCCAAGTATCTGCCGGAGTCGAACCGGATCCCCCAGCACCAGTTCAGGAAGCCCCGGGTACGCCTCCAACCGGACCCGGACTCCTTTTTCCTGGCCGCGGAGCACGAACGGCTGCAGCGAGCGGTCCAGGAAACGCCTCAGGTCGAAGACGATAGCCTCCAGCGTTATCATGCCGGCTTCAACCTTGGAGACGTCGAGGATCTCGTTGATGATGGTGAGGAGGTTTTCGGCGCAATCGGAAAGCGACTCCATGTAGCCTTGCTGCACCTTGTCAAGCGGTGTCTCCATCAGCAGCTTGGCAAGGCCGATCACCCCGTTCATCGGCGTCCTGATCTCGTGGCTCATGTTGGCCAAAAAGACGCTCTTTGCCGCGGTGGCGGCCTCGGCCTTGACCAGCGCTTCTTCAAGTTCGGTAGTGCGCTGGGCGACCTTCATTTCCAGATTCTGCATGTGTTCCTGCAGCATGTCGTAGAGCTCGGAGTTCTCCACCGCATATGCCGTGTTGATCAGTATGCTGCTCAGGGCGTTGAGGGTGGAGACCTCGGCGCTTAGGTGGCTGCCGGGAAGGATCCCCACGAACATCCCCCTGATGCGGCTGTTGGTGGCGAGAACGTGCAGCACGAGCGTGTCGGTGCCGGTGAGCGTCGGCACCACTACAGGGTGGTTCTGGTTGACGGCCCAGGCGAAGGTGCCGTCCTGCACCCGCGCGTCGACCTCGTTCATGACCTCGCCACAAGAGAATTCGGGGTCGCAGACGGTGAGGCTGAAGGAAGCGTCCGCTTCGATGCCGAGCATGCCGAGAGCGGTGAAAGGTATCAGCCGCTTCAACTGGCCGAAGACCGCCTTGATCACGAAGGAGGGTTCCTTCTGCCGGTAGATGTCCGACTGAAAGTCGCTGCATGCGGTGAGCACGTCGAGCGTCTTCAGGTAGTTCAGGTTGGTTTCCTCGAGGAAGTTCACCCTCTCCTGAAGCTTACGGACCTGCGTCTGTGCGCTCTCATTGCGATCCATCTTCACTCCCGAACAGTACCGATACGGTCTGTTCATAGGTGCTGTCCACCTGTTTCACCAGTGTGGGAAGGAAGTAGCAGGAGATCTGCAGCCGGTCCCACACCCCCTTGTCCAGTTCGGGCACGAAGATCTCGCCGCTGTTGCCGAGCTGCAGCGCGTGGGCGATGATGTCGGCTATGTGGAGTATGGAGCTTTCGCGCGGGTATTGATCGCCCAGGCGGCAGTCGTGATGGGCGCCCACTGGTTCGGCCACCCGGGGGGGGATCTTCCATTTTTTCAGCAGAGCCCCCCCGACGTCGGCGTGGTCGAAGCCGAACTTCTCGCGTTCCGCGCGGTGCAAGAGGGTGTCCGTCGCCCGGCACTGTTCCAAAAGCTCCAGGCAGATCCCCGGCACCCGGACGTACATCACCAGTCGGCCGATATCGTGGAGGATGCCGGCGACGAAGAAGCGCTCGAGGTTCGCCTCGCGCTGGCTGGTGGCAAGAATCCGCGCCGCGAGCCCGGTGGCGATGCTGTGCTTCCAGAACTGCTCCATGTTGACCAGGTCCTCGGGGATCCCCTTGAAGACGTCCATGACTGAGAGGGCCAGCGCCAAGTCGCGCACCTGGAGCACCCCGATGATGGTCACGGCCTGGGTGATAGTGTCGATCTTCGAGAAGTAGCCGAACAGGGGGCTGTTGGCGAGCTTGAGGATCCTGGCGGTAAGCCCCTGGTCCTCGGAGATGATCTTGGCGATGTCCCCGATGGAACTGCGGGGGTGGTCGATCGCCTCCGATAGTTGCGAGTAAAACATCGGAAGGGAATGTATGGTGGAGACGTCCTCCACCATGTGCTCCACCGAAGAATGCGGCTTACGGTGCACGGGTGGCCCTCCTTTCGGTGCAAAGACGTAGCAGCTCCTTCACCGCGGGATGCTCCGGGTCGTTGTGTACGAACAGCCTCTCCACCTCGGCTCGCGCCTGGCGTAAAAGCTCGGGGTCCACCTCCTCGTGCTGAGGCGCCTCGGCGTCCTCGGCGATACCTTCGCCTACGATCTCGACCTCGAGCACCCCCCACATCCTGAAGATCGAGAAATGCTTCTCGGTAAGCTCCGCTCCGGTCGGAAGCAGCATCCTGCCGCTGCGGTCGCAGACGTTGCGGCTTAAAACCATACCGGGGGCCAGGTTGTCGATGTGGACAACTGCCAAGAAGACCTCCTTTGTTGCACCTGCTTGCAGTGGGCCGCGTCCTCATGAATTTAGCTGCTACTTGCGTATCGGTGCTTGTTGCGGTTTCTTTAGCCCCTGGACCGCATCCGGCAGGAAGATGGCAAAAAAGCGGTCCGGCGCCGCCCCCCATGGACCCGGCAGGAACCAGTGGGATAGGGGCGCTATGGGGTTGACATGAACCCCAACCCTGGTCTTTAATAGGCGATGTCCAAACTCACTCATGAAGATCCTCGTTCCTCGAAAGCCACCTTCTGGCTGATACTGACCACCTTCTTCTGGGGGGGCAGTTTCATCTTCAACAAGATCGGTTTCCGGGAGATCCCGCCGGTCACCTTTTTGTTCTTCCGCTTCGCCCTGGCCACGCTGCTTATGGCGGCGATCTGCCTGCCGCGCCTGAAGCGCTTCAACCGGAATGTTCTGAGAAAGGGTCTTATCGTCGGAGCCGCTCTTGCCGCCACCAACCTCTCCTTCGTCCTCGGGGTGAGCGGGACCAGCGTCTCTCGCGCCGGATTCCTTAACAACCTGTTCGTGCTCATCATTCCCTTGCTTTGCTTCGCCTTCTGGCGCGAGCGCTTCGACCGCTGGACCGCGACCGGGCTCTTTCTGGCCCTCGCCGGCCTGTGGCAGCTGGCCCAGGGCGGGGTGGAAGGGTTCAACAAGGGGGATCTGCTCTCCACCCTGTGCGCGCTCTTCATCGCCCTGCACATCATTTCGGTGTCGAAGCTTTTGCGGGACGAAGACGTCTACCTGTTGAGCCTGGTGCAATTCGCCACGGTTACGGCGGTAGGGGGCCTGCTGTTCCTGGTGCTCCCGGCGCCTCCTTTTGCCATCGGCCCGGTCTCGGGCGGGTCGCTCCTTTACTGCGCCATCTTCCCGACCGTGATCTGTTTCACCCTGCAAAACACCTATCAGCGCTACACCACCCCCACCAAGGCTGGGCTCATCTACACCATGGACCCGGTCTGGAGCATGCTGGGGGGGACGCTGATCCTGGGGGAGCGGCTGACCGCGGGGGAGTCGCTCGGCTGTTCCCTCATCTTTGCCTCCGTCGTCCTTCCCCTTTCGATCAAGCGCCTGCGTGAGCGGCACCTGGGGATCGACTACCGCGCCGAGGGCGCAGCTGCTGAGTAGGCAGTATGCGCCGCAGGTCGCTTTGATTGACTTCACTACATTCTCGGATACGCTCGCGCAGGTATTTCATCGCGACTTTATAAGGAGGGGGCATGCCCGAACTGCCGGATCTCACCATATACGCGGAGAACCTGGCCAGGAAGCTGACCGGGAAGAAGATAGCGACAGTTTCCTTCCATGACAGGGGACGTCTGAACGTAGCTCCCGATGAACTATCCGCCGCGCTCATAGGTGCAAAGGTCACCGCCGTGCGCAGGACCGGAAAGCAGGTTTCTTTCCAGGCCGACAACGGCGCCATGTTGCGGGTTCACCTCATGCTGACCGGCGGCTTCGTGCTGACCAGCACCGAGCATCTGGACCGTCTGGAGGCGCCGGTGGTGACTGTCACCTTCAACGACGGTTCCGCGCTCGCGGTTTCGGATCCCAAGGGGTGGGCGACGCTCACCTTGAACCCGCAGCCGGAGCGGGAGGCGCCGGACGCCTTGGAGCTAAGCGCCGATCAGTTGCAGCAGCTGTGCGCGAAGCAGCCGAAGGCGCTGATCAAGGCGCTGCTCCTGGACCAGGCGCTCATCGGCGGCATCGGCAACGCCTACGCCGACGAAATCCTGTGGGAGGCGCGCATCTCCCCCAAATCGGTGGCGGGAAAGCTTCCCCCCGAGGCGGTCTCGGCGCTGGCGCGGGCCATTCCCGCCGTTCTCAAGGACGCCATATCGGAACTCCGCAAACGCCACCCGGACATGGTCGCCGGCGAGTACCGCGAGTTTCTCAAGGTGCACCGCCCCGGCCTGAAGCAATCCCCCACCGGCGCGCCCGTCATCAAGGAGAACATCTCCTCCAAGCAGACCTACTACACCGACGAACAGCAGCTCTACAAATAAGAACCCAAGGGGGCGCGGGGGGATCCCCGCCGCCCCCGAACGCAGCATAGCCGCCCCTTTATCCTCTTTTGCCCGCCGCCTAGCTCAGCTAATCCCTTCCCGTATTCCTTCGCCTGCGCCTGCCGGACCGATCCTCTCGCTCTTTGCCGGAGCAGAACTTTCGCGGCTGTTTTTCGTGATGGATTGGATTCAACTTTCCGGACCCTCTGCGTTGACAACAAGAGAAAGCCGGATACTTTTAGACAGTTGGTTTTTGCTAATGTTGCATCAAAGCCACCGGCTACGGCCAAAAGGGGAGAAAAAACATGAAAAAGTTTCTGTGGATGGCGGTCGTTTCTCTGTTTGCGTTGAGCATGGCGATCCCCGCACTCGCGGCGGAGAAGATGTCGAGGCACGACAAGGCGTTCGTGAAGGAAGCTGCCAGCGGCGGGATGATGGAGGTCGAGGCGGGACGTCTGGCCCAGCAGAAGGGAGCCTCACAGGAGATCAAGGACTTCGGGCAGATGATGGTCACCGACCATGGCAAGGCCAATGATGAATTGGATAGCATCATCTCCAAGAAGCAACTGAAAAAGCCGGCCAAGATGGAGGCCAAGCATAAGAAGATGGTTGACCAGCTAAATGCATTGTCCGGCGCCGAGTTCGACAAGAAATACGCCAAGGAAATGGTCAAGGACCATGAGAAGGACGTGGCGACGTTCAAAAAGGCGAGCACAAAGGTGAAGGATCCCGAACTGAAGGGGTGGGTGGACAAGACCTTGCCGGTTCTCGAACAGCACCTGCAGCACGCAAAGGACATGGCCAAGAAGCTCGGGGTCGAGAAATAACGGCGCCTCCAGCATCTGCAAGAACAGCGATGGGGCTTCGGGAAAACCCGAAGCCCCATTTTTGCGCCCGGCGATTATCAATCCTGCGCCCGTCCGTAGCAGATCGTCATCTCGGCGAGACGGGAAGCGACCTCTCCAAGATCGCCTGGCGGGACCCTCCACTCCCAATTCCCTTCCGCTTTCCCTGGTTTGTTCATCCTCGATTCCTCGCCCGCCCCTAAGACGTCCTGCATCTGAATCACCGCCGTATGCGCTACCGACATCAGCGCCAGCCGGATCAGTTCCCAGTTCACTCCGTTCTCAGCCCGCCGCCCCAGATAGCGGAAGAGTTCTTGCCGCTCCTTATCGTCGGCGCCATGGTACCACCCCGTGACGGTGGCGGTGTCGTGGGTGCCGGTGTAGGCCACGCTGTTGCGGGGGTGGAGGTGCGGCAGGTAGCTCTTTTCATGCGCCTCCTTCTGGAACCCCAAGAGGAGCACCTTCATCCCGGGGATAGCGTACCGTGCCATGGTCTCCCTGACCTCGGCGCCGATGGTCCCCAGGTCCTCGGCGATCACCGGGAAGAGGGGATAGTGCTGCAGCATTGCGTTGAAGAATTCCTGCGTCGGGGTTTGCTGCCAGCTACCCCTGAGCCCGTTTTGCTCCCCTGCCGGGACCTCCCAATAGGAGATCAGGCCGCGGAAATGGTCGATCCTCACAAAGTCGTACTGCCTGAACAGGTAGTGAAAGCGCCTGATCCACCAGTTGAAACCGTTACGCTTCAGCCCGTCCCAGTCGTATACCGCGCAGTTGAAGAGCTGCCCTTCGGCGCTGAAGGCATCGGGGGGGCTCCCGGCGAGGACGTAAGGCTTTTTCCGCTCATCGACCTTGAACAGTTCCGGATTGGTCCAGATGTCCACGGCATCGTAGTTCATGAACATGGGGAAGTCGCCGATGATCCGGATCCCCTTGCCGTTGCAGTAGTTCTTCAGCAGGTGCCACTGCTTGAAGAAGAGGTACTGCAGGAATTTCTCCAGCTCTACCTCGTCCCAGAACTCTTCACGCAGCAGCTGCACCTTCTCGCTGTTGCGGTTGATGAGTTCCTGCGGCCATTCGGTCAGCGGGGCATTGCCGAGATGATTGCTGAGCGCGGTAAAGAGGGCATGGTCCTCAAGCCACATCGAGTTGCCCCGGCAGAACCTGGCGTAGTCCTCCGGTACGCCTCCCTTCTGGAAGCGGGTGTGCGCCCGCTGGAAAAGCTGCCGCTTGAAACGCGAAGCGGCCTGGTAATCCACTCGGTGTTCCGGGAAGCGGGGACGGTCCTCCACCTCCTGCTGCGTCAGGAGCCCCTCCGCCGCCAGCAACTCAGGGCTGATTAGGGCGGTATTCCCGGCGCAGGAGGAGAGGGAGCTGAAGGGGGAGTCGAAATACCTCTTGTTGGTGGGGTTGAGCGGCAGGATCTGCCAGTAGCTCTGTTTTGCCTCGCACAGGAAATCGGCGAACCCGTAGGCGCCGGCGCCAAAGTCTCCTATGCCGAATGGGGAGGGGAGGGAAGTGATGTGACAGAGAATCCCGCTACCGCGCTTTTTCATAAATCCTCCCGTAGAAAAGCCCCACCTGCGTGGAACAGGTGAGGCTTTGTGGATGATTCCGGCGTCACTGACGGTGCTCCCTAACCGGAGGCTAGAGCACCCGCAGGAAGGCGACCAGATTCGTCTCCTCCTCAGCGGAAAGCTTGAGCCCGAGCACCAGGTTGAAGAACTTCACCGTGTCCTCCAGGGTGAAGCAACGACCGTCATGCATGTACGGCGGGCTTTCCTTGATCCCCCTCAGGGTGAAGGTTTTGATGGGGCCATCGCCCGGCTCGCGGGTGAAGCGCTCCATCTGCAGGTCGTGCATCTGGTGGTCCAGGTAGAACGGGGCAGGGTGGCAAGTGCCGCATCTACCCTTCCCGAAGAAGATCTTCTGGCCGGCTATTTCCGCCGGTGTAGCTTTCATGGGGGCCAGATAACCGGCAGGGTCGAGCTTGGGTGCTGGAGGTACGTCGAACATGTTCTGCATCTGGGCCATGTGGCTGACCTGGACTCGGCTCAGGATGTTCATCCCTTTTTTGGCGGCGTGGATTTCGTCGCCGTTGAAGTAGGCGGTGCGCTGCTCGAATTCGGTAAAATCCTCGACCGAGCGCAGGCTGCGCTTGGACGAGTGGATCTGCTGGTTGAAGAGCCCCCTGAGGCTAACCGTGTCGAGCCGGAAGCGGCGCTCCTGGGGACGGATGTCGGGGCTCAGGTGGAACTGGGCGGTGGTGTGCCCGTTGACGTGGCAGTCGAGGCAGGCGACCCCGAGGCTGGCCTGGGGGGATTTGCGGTCGTCGGTGGGGTTGAACTCCTCCTGCGGGAAGGGGGTCACCAGCATCCGCAAGCCGTCCAACTGCACCGGGGTGAGAAGGTCCTTGAAGAGGCGGTAGAAGTTGTTTATGCTGACCACCTCGCCGCGGGAGACGTCACCCAGTTCCGGGCGGTTCTGCAGGAAGATGGCGGGTGGGAACTCGGGGAGGAAGGCATCGGGTATGTCGAAATCTACATCGAAGCGCTGCAGCCTCGGGAACATGTCGATCTGGATCTGGGGGAAGACCTGCCCGCCATTGACCTGCTTGGGATGAGGCAGCGGCGGGTAAGGAAAGAGGTTGCCGGATCTGATCTGCTCGGGGGACATCGCCGACAACTTCTCCCAGTTAGTTCCTTGGGCAAGCAGCGCAGTCGGACCCACCGCAATGTGCTTGCCGCGCGACATCTTCACGTCAGAAGAGAGGTTCGGCTTCAGGTTGTACCTCATTTCCAGAAGGTGCCTCTGAGTCGCCATCACCTTAGGCTTATCGGCCACATCCTTCTGGTACACCTCCTGGAAGGTGGTCATCGGCTTCTTGGCATCGAGGGGGTCACGGTAGAAGTCGAAACCGAGAATCTTCCCCTCGTCGGGCTGGTTCTTGAAGGCTGTCGAGGCTGGTTCCGCCTTCGTTGCCATGAACAGATCCGAGTTGTCGTGCTGGCCCTTTTGCTGCTCGGGGCGGGTTCTTGCCACCTCCCTGGGCGTCTGCGCATCCTGGACCGCGTCGTAGGGCGCCTTCCTGGCGTTCTCTCCCTGGGGCTGTGTCCAGGATCTCGTCGCCGGAATGATCAGGGCTGCTGCAAGAAAGAGTGACGAAACGAGCGCGGCGTCTTTTCTCATGTTTAGCTCCCTTTTATTGGTTGTAATATTTGAACCAGCTAATTTTTGCACAGCTCCTTTGGAAGTCAACGCCAAGTCGATGAGGGCGAGTCCACAGCCTCACTACTTGCAGTGAGGGGCGAAGCTCGCGCGGTACCGCTCCAGAGGCGGTTGAGCAGGTTTGTTAGTTTTTGCAGATGTTGCCGGCAAGTTGTATACTGGACTGGTCAAAGTCCCGTCATTAAAGGAGGGGAGCTATGAAAGTCATTAAGATGAGAGCGCTCATCATACCGATGTTAGTCGCAGCCTGGTCGGTGCTATCGGCCGCAGAGGTGAGCTATGCGGACAGAGGTGGCGGCGGGGGGGGCGAGCAGGTGGCGCGCGCCGCCGGACGCAGCGGAGGTACCAGTTACGGCGGCCGCGGCGGCTATGTCGGCCGCGGTGGATACACCGGACGCGGCGGCTACTCCGGGGGCGGCTACGGTACCAGATACCTGGGACCCAGCCACAGCTACAGCCATTTCTCCGGCAGCGTGTGGATAGGCCCCGGCTTCGGGTTCTGGGATCCTTGGTATTACCCCTATTACCAGTATCCCAGTTACCGCTACTACGCTCCACCAACAGTGGTGGTTCCGCAGGAGCCGCAGGAGTACGTTCTCCCCGAAAGCCAGCAGGAGACGGGATACTGGTATTACTGCCGGAACCCGCAGGGGTACTACCCTTACGTTGAGCGCTGCCCAAGCGGCTGGATGAAAGTGGTTCCCGACACCGTACCCCCTGGGGAAGAGCAGCAGGACAAGGAGAAGTGACATGAAAAAACATTCCAGAACAGCGGCCTGGTTGCTGCTGGCCCTCTTGGGGGTGAGCGGGTGCGCAACTGTTCCCACCGGCCCCAGCGTCAGGGTGCTGCCGGCTCCCGGTAAGTCATTCGAACAGTTCATGGCCGAGGATGCGGTCTGCAGGCGCTGGTCCGAGCAGCAACTGGGCCTGAACCGCCAGGACACCGTCAACCAGAACACCGCAACCAGCGCAGTGGTCGGTACTGCCGTAGGTGCCGGGGTCGGGGCGCTGCTGGGCGCAGCCGGCGGCAACGCGGGGACCGGAGCGGCTATAGGAGGAGGCACGGGGCTCCTGTTCGGGGCCGCCAGCGGCTCGGAATCCGGCCGGGCCTACGGTTACGAGGCGCAGCGGCTTTACGACAACACGTACGTTCAGTGCATGTACTCGAAGGGAAACCAGATCCCCGGCTCGGTGCGCAAGGTGCGCCGGGTGAGGACAGTTGCTCCTCCGCCTCCGCCCGACATGTACTCGGTCCCTCCCGATTACTACCCTGCCCGTTAGAGAGAAGGGCGCCGCGAGGCGCCCTTTCTGCTGTTTGTGAGATTGTGATGATTAAACGTTTGTGCTATCTTGACAGGCCGCACCGCCTCCAGCATCCATAATCCCCGTTGATACCGAGGTCACCTTGCTGAACAGCATTACCAGCCACCGCCTTTTCCCGTGGATAGCCGCAGTTGCCAGCGGCATCCTCCTTTTCCTGGGCTATGCCGGCTTCGACCAGTTCTACCTGGAGTGGATCTTCCTGGTGCCGCTTTTCTGGGCACTGCGCGACGCGCGCCCCGGGCGCGCCTTTCTCATCGGCTGGGTTGCCGGTATCGTCGGGCACGGCGGCGGATTTTACTGGATCATCGACATGTTCAAGCAGTTCGCCGGAGCCCCTCTCCCCTTTGCCCTGGTCGGGCTGGCGCTCCTGGCCGCGGCAAACGGCATCGTGGTTGCCGCCTGGGCCTGGGGAATAAGGGTCATCGCCGCCCGAGGCTGGCAGGTTATCTGGGTCGCCCCGGTGGTCTGGACGGCGATGGAGAAATTCTGGCCCGAGGTTTTCCCCAACTACCTCGGGGCGAGCCAGTACCGGCTGTCGCATCTGACGCAGATAGCGGATTTCGCCGGGATCCTCGGGGTGAGCTTCCTCGTGGTCTACATCAACGCAACGCTTTACTGGGTGACCGCCTGCTGGTTCGAGGAAAGGCGTCTCCCCTGGCGTGCGCTGTCGGCCTTGGCGCTATCGCTTCTGTTCGTGCTGGGGTACGGGGAGATGCGGCTTAAGGAGGTGGAGCGGCAGGTAGCAACGGCGCAGACCCTCAAGGTCGGGCTGGTACAGGCCAACCGGGGTGCCGCAGACCTGCACATCGACTCCGACACCGTGTTGCAGGAGCACCGGGACATGTCGCGGACCCTGGTGGAAAAGCAAAGGCCGGACCTGGTGGTCTGGCCGGAAGGGGTGCCGGTGAGCCTTTCCTTCCGGGAAGGGGTGCTCCCCACCGCGGCACTCGGGGACCTGGGCACCCCGCTTCTCTTCGGCGCCTGCCTGCGGGTAGCCGGCGGGATCTGCAACAGCGCCTTTCTGGTCGACGCCTCCGGGCGCATCCTGGGGAGCTACGACAAGACGGTGCTGGTTCCTTTCGGGGAGTACATACCTTTTGGCGACACCTTCCCGAGCCTCTACTCCTGGTCCCCCTACTCGAGCCGCTTCTGGCGCGGCCAGAGCGAGGAGCCGCTCCGACTGGGAGATCGCGTGCTCTCGCTCAGCATCTGCTATGAAGACATCTTCCCGCTGCACATCAGAAAACTCATGGCCGGCGGAAAGGAGAGACGCGTCCCCGAGGCGATGTTCAACCTCACCAACGACTCATGGTACGGCAACTCGACCGAACCGGTGCAGCACCTGGCGCTGGCCAGCTTCCGCTCCATCGAGAACCGCCGCTCCCTGGTACGCGTCACCAATACCGGCATTTCGGCTTTCGTGGATCCTGCCGGGCGCATCGTCAAGAGTACCGGCATCTGGACCAAGGAGGTCCTGGTGGACAAGATCCCGCTGTTACAGGGAGGGCGCCCCCCATATTCGGTGGCCGGAGACTGGATCGGCTGGCTCTGTGCCTTGCTCACTGCGTCAGCGATAACGTCGCCTATGTCTCGATGCGTCGCCAGAGAGAAGCTGGAAAAGGGTAAGCCCTGCGTTTGACTGAAAAACATAATGGACTATAGTGTCACAAGGCAAAAAAGGCATCGTCAATTCAAGTGCGGTGGCGACTGTGACTGCACCGGCCGCCCCTGAAAGCTCGAAAGAAGGATCTACGGTGAAAGTTACGGCAAAAACAAGCAAGAAAAACGCTCCGGCGTACCCCAAGGGGAACACCTCGCCGCTCGGCGCCACCGTGTCGCACGGAGGCGTCAACTTCAGCGTCTTCGCCAGGGACTGCACCGGAGTCGAACTCCTGCTCTTCGATGCTGCCGACGACGCCATTCCGTCCCGCGTCATCACCCTCGACCCGCAGCAAAACCGCACCTACCATTACTGGCACGTCTTCGTCCCCGGCATAGGAGAAGGGCAGCTTTACGGCTACCGGGTGGCCGGCCCCTTCGAGCCGCAGCGCGGGCGCAGGTTCGATCCCGGCAAGGTCCTGATCGATCCCTACGGCCGCGCCGTCGCGGTCCCCAAGGGGTACTGCAGGGGCGACGCCTGCCTCCCCGGGGACAACGCCGCGACCGCCATGAAGAGCGTCGTCGCCGACCCGCGCGACTACGACTGGGAGGGGGATCTTCCCCTCAAGCGCCCTTACTCCAACACCGTCATCTACGAGATGCACGTGGCCGGCTTCACCAAGGACCCTTCCTCCGGGGTCTCGACCGACAAGCGCGGCACCTACGCCGGGCTCGTGGAGAAGATCCCCTACTTAAAGGACCTGGGGGTCACCGCGGTGGAACTGCTGCCGGTGTTCCAATTCGACCCCCACGACGCCCCCTTCGGGCTGGTCAATTACTGGGGGTACAGCCCCATCTCCTTCTTCGCCCCCCATGCCGGCTTCAGTTCGCGCACCGAACCGCTGGGACCTCTGGACGAGTTCCGCGACATGGTGAAGGCGCTGCACAAGGCGGGAATAGAGGTGATCCTCGACGTGGTTTACAACCACACCTCCGAGGGGGACCACAAGGGACCTACCTTCTGCTACCGCGGCTTCGCCAACGACGTCTACTATTCGCTTGCCCCCGACGGGAGCTACATCAACCACACCGGCTGCGGCAACACCATGAACGCGAACCACCACGTGGTGCGCCGGCTCATCATCGACAGCCTGCACTACTGGGTCAAGGAGATGCACGTCGACGGCTTCCGTTTCGATCTTGCCTCCATCCTCTCCCGCGACGGCCAGGGGCGCCCGCTCAAGAACCCCCCGATCCTCTGGGACATCGAGTCGGACCCGGCGCTGGCGGGGATCAAGCTGATCGCCGAGGCGTGGGACGCAGGCGGGCTCTACCAGGTGGGGAGCTTCATCGGCGACAGCTGGAAGGAGTGGAACGGGGAGTTCCGCGACGACGTGCGCCGCTTCCTCAAAGGGGACGAAGGGGTGGTATCCCGTTTCGCGGCAAGGATGCTGGCGAGCCCGGACATCTACGGGCACCAGGAGCGCGAACCGGAGCAGAGCATCAACTTCGTCACCTGCCACGACGGCTTTACCCTGAACGACCTGGTCTCCTACAACAAAAAGCACAACGAGGCCAACGGCGAGTCCAACAGGGACGGCTCCGACGCCAACCTGAGCTGGAACTGCGGCGTCGAGGGGCCTGCCGGCGACCCGGCGGTCGAGGAACTGCGCAACCGGCAGGTCAAGAACTTCATGGCGGTGACGCTTTTAGCCCTTGGTACCCCGATGATCCTGATGGGGGACGAGATGCGGCGCAGCCAGCAGGGTAACAACAACGCCTACTGCCAGGACAACCGCATCGGCTGGTTCGATTGGAGCCTCCACGAGCGCCACGCCGACATTTACCGCTTCACCAAGGAGATGATCAAGGCAAGGCTGATGCAGACCGGCACACTGGAGGACGCGCGGACCCTGAGCCAGTTGCTGGGGCAGGCGCGCCTGGAATGGCACGGGGTCAACCTCGGGACCCCCGACTGGAGCCACGAGTCGCACAGCATTGCCCTGACGGTCTGGAGCCGCTCCCGCCACGTTGTGTTCCATTACCTGGTCAATGCATACTGGGAACCGCTGACCTTCACGCTTCCACCCCCGCGCAGGCTTGCCGGCGGCACCTGGTACCGCTGGATCGACACCTCTCTTCCTTCGCCCGACGACATCGTTCCCTGGGACCTTACCCCGGCGCATGCCTCGGGAAGCTACCAGCTCCCCCCGCGCAGCCTCGTGGTGCTGATCGCTAAGGCGCGCAGTGCCAAAGGGCGCTCCGCTTCCGACTGAGTTCACCCCCCTTGTCCCCATCCGCTTGCCATTACCTGCAAGGAGATCAGCATGTCCTCTACCTTTGGCACTCTCTTCAGGGTATCCACCTTTGGCGAAAGCCACTGCGCCGCGGTCGGCGCCGTGGTCGACGGCGTCCCGGCGGGGATGCAACTGCGGGAGAGCGACATCCAGCCGCAGCTGGACCGCCGCCGCCCGGGGCAAAGCGAGCTTTCAACCCCGCGCGAGGAAAAGGACCTGGTGAGCATCCTCTCCGGCGTGGAAAAGGGGCTCACCCTGGGCACCCCCATCTGCCTCCTGGTGCATAACCGCGACCAGCGCCCCGGCGACTACCGTGAGATGGAGGCGGTCCCCCGCCCCTCTCATGCCGACTACAGCTACCAGATGAAATACGGCATCCGTGCCTCAAGCGGCGGCGGGCGCTCCTCCGCCCGGGAAACCATAGGGCGGGTGGCGGCCGGCGCTATAGCGGAAAAGTACCTCGCGGAGCGTTTCGGATTGGAGATCGTGGCCTGGGTGGACGGGGTAGGGGAGTTGGAGGGGGGGATGGTCGATCTGGAGGGGATCACCCGGGAACAGGTGGATGCCACAGCCGTCCGCTGCCCCAACCGTGAGGCTGCGGCGGCTATGATGCAGCTGATCGGATCGGTGCGGGACAGCAAAGACTCGGTCGGCGGCGTGGTTCGCTGTGTCTGCCGGAACCTCCCCGCAGGGCTGGGTGAGCCGGTGTTCGACAAGCTGGACGCCCTCCTCGCCCATGCCATGCTCTCGCTTCCGGCAGCCAAGGGTTTCGAGGTCGGTTCCGGGTTCGGCGGGAGCCGGATGCTGGGGAGCGCCCATAACGATCCCTTCGTGCGGAAAGAGGGGCGCCTGGGGACCGTGACCAACTATTCGGGAGGGGTGCAGGGGGGAATTTCCAACGGCGAGCCGGTTCATTTCCGGGTTGCTTTCAAGCCGCCGGCGACCGTTTCCCTGCCTCAGAAAACGGCAGCCTTCGACGGCACCGAGACACTCCTGGAAGCGAAGGGGCGCCATGACCCCTGCATCGTCCCCAGGGCGGTCCCGATCGTGGAGTCGATGGCGGCACTGGTCCTGATGGACCTGGTGCTGCGGCAGGAGTACCGCAGCAAGTAGCGCCGGGTTCAGGGTTTGCAGTTGTCCTCGGCCACGATGGCCATGCGGGAGCCGGGAGGGAGATACTCAAGCACAGTGGTGTCGCCCAAATCGGAGGACCTAAGGATGGCGCCGTTTTTGTCGAAGTGGGTGACGCCGACCAAGCGCCCCTCCTTCTCGACGCAGTCGATCTGATACATGTAGCGCGACTCGTACAGCCGGGAAGGCTCCGGCAATCCGTGCAGCACGTTGAGCGCCTCCTTCCTTCCCTGCTCCGTATAGACCACGCGTGTCCTTACCTGAATCATGCCGTCTCTTGCGGGGGTAGTGCCGTTTCTGTCATAGAAGAAGGCAGAATACTGGTTCTCGTCGACCAGGACCCAGTCGGAGTCGGCGGCCGCCGCCCGAGAAGCGAAGATCAGCGCCAGCAGCGAAAAGAATATAAGTGGTAGCCTCATCTTGTCACCTCCTGTAGCCACGAGTCTCCCCTTAACGCCGGGAGTCCATCTCCTCTGCCCGTACCCTTATCTTCTGCATCTCGGCTCCCAGGTCGGTCAGTATCTCGTCTTCACCCCTAACCACCCCCTGCACCTTCAACGATTTCCGCAGCAGATCCAGGTCGTACTCAAGGTAGAGCGGCGCCACAGGACTTTGTCTCGCCGTCTTCACTATCTTTCTCGCTATGAAGCCGGTGAACTGCGGGTGCTCCAGTAACTCGTGCCTCAGCTCACCGTCATAGGGACGCACCAGCACCCGTTCTTTTACCGGCTCACCGTGCAGCAGCATCTCGGAGATGAAGATGTCCTCGCTCTCCTCTGTGACGCGCGCCTCCGTGATGCCGACCAGATAACGCTCAGGGTGCTGCAGTCTGTCGATGAGCATGTTCCAGAGAGTTTTGTGCTCACAATGAACAACAACCTGCAAAGTTCTGACTAGCATGAGAGCCTCCTGATAGTGTCGTTGCTGCCCCTGATAGCTTCCCTTTTTCGCGACTACTTATTATAGAGCCCGGCAATGCCCGGTCAAGGGGGGCGCTTCCCATGTTGGGAGCGCCCGCAGCCGCTCCGTAGGCTCGTTGACACCCCCCTGGCCGCAGTTACAATGGGGCAGTTGTTCGGCTTGGGGCGCATCTCGAACCGGAGGAGGTCGTTATGTTCACAGGGAATCAGGCTTCACCGTTGGAAAGACGGCACCCGATTCTGACCGGCATGGCAGCGGGTCTTGTTGCCGGCGCCGTCGCTGGTGCAAGTGAAAGGTTGCTGGACCGGCTGGTGAGCAAAAAACAGAAAAGGCGCGACAGGAAGGTGCGGGAAGGCTCCGCCCACCAGGTCGCCGGGCCCCGCTTCGCCTCGAAACTCCTGGGCCGGCGGCTCGACCCGCAGGAGAAACGGCGCGTCAACTTAGCATTCGGGGTGGTCTACGGGCTCGGGTGGGGCTTGATCCATGGCGGCCTGAGGAAGCGCTTTCCGGTTCTTGCGCGCTGGGGCGGGCTTCCCTTCGCCATTCCCTTCTTCTTTGCCTGCGACGGCGTCATCGCGCCGGCCTTGCGCCTTTCCCCCAGACTCGATCGAGTCCCCTGGCAGCCGAGCGTGAAAGAGATGGGAAACCACATCGCCTGGAGTGCCGCGGCGGAGTGGGTGCATCGCCTGGCGGCCCGGATGCGCTAGCACAAAACGGGGAGGGGGGAGCGATGGCCAGAAGATCTGATCTGAAAAAGAGTGAACTTCCTGGATGGCTCAGCACCATGTTGATCTTCGGCACCATGGCGGCGGTGGTCGTCATGGAGTTGAAGCGGCCGCTCCGGAAGGAACGGGAGGACAAGGTCTCCCGCAATATGCGAAACGCCACCTTAGCCCTGCTCGCGGCGGCAACGGTCGGCCTTGCCGAAAAGCCGGTGGTGGCGCCTCTGGCCCTGGCGGTGCATAAAAAACGTCTCGGGTTCCTGAAGCTGTACCGGCTCCCGGTCTGGGCCGACCTGATGCTTTCCGTGTTGCTGCTCGACTACACCCTCTATATCTGGCACTACCTGACCCACAAGGTGCCTTTTCTGTGGCGCTTCCACCGCCCCCACCACGTGGACCGCGACCTGGACGCCAGCACCGCCCTGCGCTTTCACTTCGGCGAATTATTGCTGTCGGTTCCCTGGCGCGCCGCGCAGGTGAGCCTGCTCGGCGTCTCGCCGCTTGGGCTCGCGCTCTGGCAGACGCTTACCCTGGTGGAGATCATGTTCCACCACTCGAACCTGCGGCTCCCCTTCGCTTGGGAGCGTCGCCTCTGCCGGCTCATCGTCACCCCCCGCATGCACGGGATCCATCATTCGGTGGTTCGCGGCGAAACCGATTCCAACTGGGGCACCATTTTTTCCTGGCCCGATTACCTGCACGGGACCGTGCGGCTGAACGTCCTGCAGGACAGCATAGACATAGGTGTGGTCGGCTATCAGGACCCGGCGCAGCTGACCCTGGGAAATGTTTTGGCCATGCCGTTCCAACCCGAGATCAAGGCCATTGCTCCGGAAGGGCGGCTGCTGCCCGTCCCGAGGACCGCGCTGGCGCCGTGACGGTTGCCCCAAGAGGAAACAAAAAGAGACCCGGGTCGAGCTTCGACCCGGGTCTCTTCGTTTATCCGTTGCCGATGGTGCAGTCACGCCAGCGGCCCCCTGGGCGGATCCTTGGGACGGGTCTTCACCACCCCTGTCAGTATCGCGATCCCCAGGAGGATGATGCAGACGATGGCTATCTTGAACATGGCCAGTCCAGCCTCGACCAGTGCCCAGGCGATGCCTCCGATGACGAGCATGAACCCGACGACATAAAGCGCGAATGACATGGGATCCTCCTTGACGGATGCCGCTTTGGGGGAGGTGCCGGGGGAGCCGCGGCATGGTTTCTGGTTGGTTGTGGTTAGTGTTTGTTAACTTGAAAGGCAGGTTTAAATCTATCGGGCTAGGTGGGGATGTCAATATCTGCCGGGGGCGCTAGATGAAGGAGGAGGGTTACAGGTGCGGTCAGAAGGTTTGGTAAAGCGGGCCTTCTGAATCAAGGTGGATCAGGTACAGTCTCGTGTCGAACTCAAGCTGGTGGTAGGCCGGCTCCATGTATTCGCAGAGCTGGTAAAAGGCCTTGTTGTGCTCCTTCTCCTTCAGGTGGGCCAGTTCGTGGACTACGATCATCCTCAGAAACTCTATCGGGGCGAGCTTGAAGAGCGCGGCGATCTTTATCTCGTGCTTTGCCGTGAGCTTCGCCCCCTGCACCCGCGACACGAAGGCGTGCAGTCCGAGGGCGTGGTTCATGACGCTGATCTTCGGGTCGTAGCTTACCTTGCTGAGCGGTTGCGACTTGCGGAGGAACTCGTTCTTCAAGGCGACGGCGAAGTCGTAAAGGGCCCGGTCGGTCCGGATCTGGTGCGGGGTGGGGTACTTGGCGAGCAGCACGCTCCCCAACTTGTTGTCGGCTATCAACCGCTCCACTTTGCTGGTGACGCTCTCGGAATAGCCGGCGAGGTATTTCAGTCCGTGCATGTACTTCTCTTCTAAAGGGAAAATGAGTCGAAAACAGAGGTGAAGGTAACACATCGGTGGGCTAAGTGCTGCAAAAAAGTGGCGCCGCAGAATATGACTGCGCCGCCATTTAAAACCATTGGCAAGGAGAACGTCTGAGGACTTCTGAGAAAGCCTAAGGAGTAAAGCGTTAATCAGTATCTGTAACAGGTCTTGCTGGATCGCTCTGCGTGCCTTTCGATCACCCCTTGCAGGTAGTGCGAACCGAGCTGGCTGCGGACCAGGGCCTGTTTCACCGGAGGAAGTTTAAGGATGGCGCCCACGATGGCGGCCATGGCGCGGTGGCTGACGAGCGCGCGGTTGTCCCAGATGAGATGCTGCAGCTTGCCCTGCTCAAGCGCCATCAGCACGATACGGTGGGCGCTGTCGACCGGGGTAATGACCCGCTCAGCCCTTGGTTTCAACGTGATCGCCGCGCTGCGGCAGACCCTGACGCAGACTCCGCATCCCAGGCAGCGTTCGCTGTCTTGCACGCATCTCCTGAGCCACGGGTGCTGGGGGGCGTTGGCAGATATGAGCCGCACCGCTTCAGCGGGGCAGGCATCGATGCACCGGCCGCAGCCGCTGCATTCGGTGGCGGTTAATTCCGCTATGAAATTGGTACTGTGCACTGGCTGCACGTTGCAGAACTTGCGGGCTGCTATCAGCGCTTCGCAGCAGCAGCTGCAGCAGTTGCAGATGAAGGAAAGACCTCCCTGCACGTTCTCCCCGAACTGGACCAGGTTATGCTCCCGCGCCTGCTGCAGCAGGTCCAGGCATTTGACGCTGTCGATGGCGCGAGCGTGGCCGTGCCTGATCAGCGAGTCCGCCACCGGCCCGAAAACCATGCAGGTCTCCATCGGCGCCGCGCAGGCGCGCCCGAGGTGCTGCATCTTATGGCGGCAGTAGCAGGTGCCCACACCGATCTTCTTCGCCTCTTTGATCACCTCGCTGGCGCGCTCGTAGTTGTAGACCCGGGTGATGTGCGCGGGGGGGACCTCGTTCTCGCCGACCATGATCCTGCCGATCCTGGTTCTCCCCTCTATGAACAGCCTGCTGATGAACTCCTGCTCCTGGTTCAGGTACTGGTACAGGAGCAGGCTCAGCGCCGCCTGGTCGATATCCGCTCTGACCCGCATCAGAGAAAACTCGAAGAAGCCCGCCATCGGCGGGGGGAGCACGTAGAGCTTCTCGCCGTCGTGCTCGGCATCCAGTAGCAGCGCTCGTTTAGCCAAATCTTCGAGCGTGCGGAATGCCTCAACTTCCCTCACCCTCCAGATCTCCGCCGCCTTGGCGGGGGAGAACGGATGCATGGGTAGCTGCCCCACCAGTTTCGCCTCTTTCTCAGTGAATAGCAGGGCGAGGATCTTGGTGAGCAATTCGGAGGGTGGAGCGCCTTGAGGGAATCGGTTCAGGCGCTCCATCAGTGAGCTGTATGCGTTGTGACGGTTTAGGTGCGGCATAGACGCTCTCCGATGACGCGGTTGCTGCAGGAGTGAACACAGAACTCCGCAGCCGCGGAAGTTTGTGACATTAAGCATCGATGGTGAGAGTATGCTCGCTACGGCAGGTACTTACGGGCCGGAAATAGATGCTGAAATTAAAAGGCTTTAAGAGTGTAACCCACATTCGAATGCCTGCAATCGTTGTTGGCGACAGCACTGCGACCATTGTGCCTCTGCGACTGAAAGCGCAGGTCGGGGCCAGTTCTCTTCCGCCCCCGGCGGGAGGAAGGATTGTCAACCTGTGTTGGTTGTCAGGTTGACGAACCCGGAGGTCCTGTGTTAATAACAATGGTCGGCTGGGAACCGGGGAATCTGTCATAGGAGGGAGAGGCTGTGCAGACATTTGCTGAAGAGCTTGAAGCCCTGCGGGCGGAGGGACTGTACCGCAGCATGAGGGTCATCAAAGGCGCACAGGGAAGCCGGGTGGAGCTCGACGGGAAGCAGGTTCTCATGCTCTGCTCCAACAACTACCTGGGGCTTGCCGATCACCCCGAGCTGAGAAGCGCCGCAGTATTCGGTGTGGCCTTCGGCGTCGGCAGCGGCGCCTCGCGGCTGGTTTCCGGCACCATGGAGCTGCACGAAAAGCTTGAGGAGCGGATCGCCGCCTTCAAGGGGACCGAGAAGGCCCTGGTGTTCAACTCCGGCTACGCCGCCAATACCGGTATCGTTTCCGCCCTCGTCGGGCGTGGCGACGCCATCTTCTCGGACCGGCTCAATCACGCCAGCATCATCGACGGCGCTCTTCTCTCCCGGGCCGATTTGCACCGCTACCCGCACCGTGACATGGCGGCCCTGGAGCGGCTGCTGCAGGACAAAGGCGGCAACGGCCGGCGCCTCATCGTCACCGACGGGGTGTTCAGCATGGACGGCGACATCGCCCCGCTGCAGGACCTCGTGCGGCTGGCCAAGAAGTACGGCGCCCTGCTCATGGTCGACGACGCCCACGGCACAGGGGTACTAGGCCCGACCGGGCGCGGCAGCGGCGAACTGCTGGGCGTCATGGACGGGATCGACATCCACATGGGAACCCTCGGCAAGGGGCTCGGAAGCTTCGGCGCCTACGCGGCTGCGTCCGCAACCATCTGCGATTACCTGGTGAACAAGGCGCGCAGCTTCATCTTCTCTACCTCGCTCCCCCCGGCCGTGCTGGCCGCCTCCATTGCGGCCATCGAACTGGTGGATTCGCCGGAAGGAAAAGAGCTGAGGGAGAAGCTTGCGGCGAACGTCGCGCTCTTCAAGGAGAAGCTGGCGCAGGCGGGTTTCGACACCATGGGGAGCGAGACGCAGATAGTTCCCATCTTCGTGGGACCGGCCGACGCCACCATGGAATTCAGCAAGGTACTCCTGGAGCAGGGGATCTTCGTACAGGGGATCAGGCCGCCCACGGTCCCGTCGGGGAGCTGCCGGCTGCGCTGTACCATCATGGCGACGCACGAACCGGCCGAACTGGAAGAAGCCGCCGGAATCATCGAGCAGGTGGGGAAGAAGCTCGGGGTGGTTTAAACAAAACTTCACTAAACCAAAGCTCACCACAGAGGTTCACAGAGGAAAAGACAAAGCGGACACAGAGGAAAGCACAACTTCAGGGGAAACCTGAACGACGGGAAAACCCTCAGTGACCTCCGCGACCTCTGTGTTCCGCCTTTTGGTTTTGAATTAGATTGGACAAGCTATGCCCTTCATCGAAACATCATCAGGACTCGCCCTTCACTACCAGGAAACAGGAGCCGGACGCCCTGTGGTATTCCTGCACGGCTGGGCCATGTCGGGGCGCGTCTGGCGCTTCCAGCATCCTCTGGACGACGCCTATCGGCTCATCTTCTTCGACCAGCGCGGCCATGGACAGTCGGCTGCCGCCGAGGGCTATGCCATAGACGACTACGCGGGGGACGTGGCGGCGCTCTTTAGCCGGCTCGCTCTGGAAGATGCCGTCCTCATCGGCTGGTCCCTAGGGGTGCAGGTGGCGTTGCAGGCCTTTCCATCTGTCAGGGAGCGGCTCGCCGGGCTGGTGCTGGTGGGGGGCACCGCTCGTTTCACCACGGCGGAGGATTACCCGCACGGCAAACCCCCGGTCGACGTGAAGGGGCTGAGCCTCAAGCTGCGGCGCGACTACCAAAAGACCATGGGGGACTTCTTCAAGGGGATGTTCGCGGAAGGGGAGATGGACCAGGCGCAGTACCAGCGGATCGTGATGGGCGGCCGCTCCCCCAACACCTGTGCGGCGAAGGAGTCGCTGAACATCCTGGCGACGGTGGACCAGAGGGACCGGCTGGCCCAGGTGGACCGCCCGGTACTGCTGGTGCACGGCGAGCTGGATACCATCTGCCCCGCCGCGGCATCGGCATACATGGCAAAGCGGATGCCGCAGGCGAGGCTGGAGCTGGTCCCCGGATGCGGACACGCGCCTTTCATGACGCGGCCGGAGGGGTTCAACGCGCTGGTCAGGAATTTCATCGAGGGGTTGCGGAAGTAAAGGCATCCCCCTCCCTGTCCCTCCCCCGCTGGGGGGGAGGGGACGTTGAGCAACTGCTCTTTCTCCAACTGGAGGGGGACGTTGAGCAACTGCTCTTTTCCTAACTGGGTGAGGGGGCGCTGTGCAACTGATCTGCCCCCGGCGGGGGGAAGGGGCTGGCGACACTTTAACGATTCAGATAATCCGGGCGGTTTATAGATGGCGGCAAAGATAGACAGGCAGAAGGTACAGGATTCCTTTCACCGGCAGGCGAACGACTACGACTGCCACGCGGTGGTGCAGTGCCGGGTGGTGGAAAAAGTGGTGGGGATGCTGCAAGCGCAGCAGCTTGCCCCTGCGCGGCTTTTGGACATAGGGGCCGGGACCGGCCGCCTGCTGGGGAGGGTGACGGAGCTCTACCCCGAAGCCAGCGCAGTCGGCGCGGACCTCGCCCCGGGGATGTGCCGCGCGGCTGCCGAAAACCTCGCCGGAAAACGGGTGGAGATGGTGAACGCCGACGCCGAAAATCTCCCCTTTGCCCCGGAGAGCTTCGACCTGGTCCTCTCCACCTCGACCTACCAGTGGCTCAGCTCGCTCGACCAGGCCTTCTCCGAGGCGAGCCGGGTGCTCGTGCCGGGCGGGCTCTTTTGCTTCGCGCTCTTCGGCGAGAGGACGCTGTTCGAGCTGCGCGATTCCTACCGGAGCGCCTTAAGCGGTGCCTCTGACCGCAGCCACAGTTTCTTTTCCAGGTCTGAAGTCGAGGAGGCCCTGGAGAGGGTCGGCTTTGCCGGCGCCACGGTAACCTCGGAACTGGAAGTGGAGATGCACCCGGACGTACCGGAGCTGCTCCGCTCGCTCAAGCGGATCGGGGCCGGCACCACCGCGCCGGTCGCAGCCAACGGGCTCTCGGAGCGCCGGATCATGCTGGACATGATGGCGGCCTACCGCAGCGACTTCGGGCGCGAGGACGGGATACCGGCAACCTACGAGGTCATCTACGGCGTGGCCCGCAAAGCAAAGTAGCACCCTTTTCCACTCCTCCTCGCCGTGGGGGGGCGGTTCCTGCTCCCTCTCCCTCTGGGAGAGGGTATATCTGGCAGGATGCAAAGCGGGAGCTTGGGAACCAGGAAAATAGAAAGGGGGCGCCCAATCATGGACGCCCCCTTTGTCGTTTCAACTTGCCAGCCCCCAGTTACACCCTGGTCAGCTGCCGGTACATGATCCGGTGCGGCTGGTCGGCCGCGGTCCCAAGGCGTGCGTGGCGGTCTTCCTCGTACTCGGAGTAGTTACCCTCGAACCAGACCACCTTGCTGTCCCCCTCGAAGGCGAGGATGTGGGTGGCAATGCGGTCCAGGAACCAGCGGTCGTGGGATATGACCACGGCGCAACCGGCGAAGTTCTCCAGCGCCTCCTCCAGCGCCCGCATGGTGTTCACGTCCAGGTCGTTGGTCGGTTCGTCGAGCAGGATGACGTTCCCCCCCTCCTTGAGCATCTTCGCCAGGTGGACGCGGTTCCTCTCGCCGCCGGAGAGCATGCCGAGCTTCTTCTGCTGGTCGGCGCCGGAGAAGTTGAACCTCGCCACATAGGCGCGGGAATTGACCAGCTGCTTGCCGAGCTGAAGCTGCTCCTGCCCGCCGGAGATCGCCTCCCAGATGGTCTGCTCCGGGTCTAGCGCGTCCCTGCTCTGGTCGACGTAGGCAAGCTTCACCGTCTCGCCGATCTTGAAGGTACCAGAGTCCGGCTTCTCCTCGCCGGTGATCATGCGGAACAAGGTGGTCTTGCCGGCGCCGTTCGGGCCGATCACGCCAACGATGCCGCCGGGCGGGAGCCGGAACTCCATCCCCTCGACCAGGAGCTTTTCGCCGTACCCCTTGGCTACGTTCTCTGCCTCGACCACGACTCCGCCCAGGCGCGGCCCCGGCGGAATGTAGATCTCCAGGTCGCGCCCGCGCTTCTCGCTCTCGGTGTTCAGCATGTCCTCGTAGGAGTTGATGCGCGCCTTACCCTTGGCGTGGCGCCCCTTGGGCGACATCCTGATCCACTCCAGCTCGCGCTTCAAGGTCTTCTGGCGCTCGCTCTCGGTCTTCTCTTCCTGCGCCAGACGCTTCTCCTTCTGCTCCAGCCAGGAGGAGTAGTTCCCCTGCCACGGGATCCCCTGGCCGCGGTCCAGCTCCAGTATCCAGCCGGCCACGTTGTCCAGGAAGTAGCGGTCGTGGGTGACGGCGATGATGGTGCCGGCGTAGCGCTGCAGGTGCTGCTCCAGCCAGGCGACGGATTCGGCGTCCAAGTGGTTGGTCGGCTCGTCCAAAAGCAGGATGTCCGGCTTCTGCAAAAGGAGCCGGCAAAGCGCCACGCGCCTTTTCTCGCCGCCGGATAGGTTCGCCACATTGGTCTCCGGGGGAGGGCAGCGCAGCGCGTCCATGGCGAGCTCAAGACGGCTGTCCAGGTCCCAGGCGTCGAAGTGGTCCAGCTTCTCCTGCACCTTGGCCTGGCGGTCGCAAAGCTTCTCCATGTCGGCGTCGCTCATCTCTTCGCCGAATTTCATGTTGATCTCGTTGAACTCGTTCATCAGGTCGACGATTTCCTGCACGCCTTCCTCGACGCACTGGCGCACCGTCTTATTCGGGTCGAGCTGCGGTTCCTGTGCGAGATAGCCCACGGTGTGACCCGGGGAGAGGATGGTCTTGCCGTTGAACTCCTTGTCCACTCCGGCGAGGATCTTCAAGAGCGAACTCTTGCCCGAGCCGTTCAGACCCAGGACGCCGATCTTCGCGCCATAGAAGTAGGAGAGGTAGATGTCCTTCAGCACCGGTTTCTTATCGTAAAACTTGCTCACTCCGATCATGGAGTAAATGACCTTATTCGGGTCTAGCGCCATCTCTGTCGTTCCTCCGTTTTTTTATGACTTACGTTGCGATCTCTTTGTTTTCGTGAGGCAGGGTAATGACTTGGTTAATCTGGCCATTCTTACATGCAACGGGGGCGCTGTGTCAACTCCGATTACCCAGAGTCGGTCCTTGACATTCTTTTCTTTGTATAGTTAAATCCGCCGGATCGATTAACCTAACGAGGGGTCTCTATATGCATACCTGCAGGCGTTTCATGTCCTATATCTGCGCCGGACTTTTGACAGCTGCGGCCGTTTCAGGCTGCGGCGGATCGAAGAAGAATGAGACCATTCCCACCACGGTAGCCATCTTCAACGCCCACAGCCTTATCTTCAGAAACAACACGGCGATGACCATGGGGTACAACGCCTTCGGGCAGCTCGGCGACAACTCCCTGGAAAATCGTGCCGTGGCCACCAAGGTCTTCGGGCTGGGCCACATGACCGGCGGGGCTGTCGGCGCCGAACATACGCTCGCCTTCAGCAACCACACCAGCGTGGTCATGGCCTGGGGTTACAACGCTTACGGCCAACTGGGCGATCCGGCCATCTCGACCTCCGTCAACACCGCTTTCAGCTCGACGCCGGTTAAGGCGCAGTTGGAGCGTCCGGTCACCGACGTCGCCGCGGGGGGCTTCCATTCGCTGGGGGTAGCCAACGGCTCCATCTATGCCTGGGGCAACAACGACTACGGCCAGGTCGGCAACGGCGCCTTCAGCCCCAAGCAGACCACGCCGGCGAAACTCACCAACTACACCGAGGCTTCGCTCAATAGCGCAAAGGCCGTCGCTGCAGGCGGGTACCACTCCGCGGCGCTTTTGAACAACGGGACCGTCTACGCCTGGGGAGACAACAGCTACGGTCAGCTCGCGTTCAGCCCGAACACCACAGCGAAGAGCAGCATTCCGATGAAGGTCCCGGTGCCCGTCACGACTGGGCAGGTGGAGGCGATAGCTGCCGGAGGGAAGTTCACCTTGGCGCTCGAGGTGGTGAGGGATGCCTTCAACAAAATCATCGGCCAGACCCTTTGGGGATGGGGCTTCGATGGCGTGGGGCAGCTCGGCATCGACCCGGCGTCGGCCACGCTTCCCAAGCGGCAGGCAGGGAAGAACGATACGGCCTATACCCGCACCCCGGTCGCTGTTCGCAGCATTCCCACCGCCGATGGAACTACCATCGTGATCAAGAAGTTCGTCGCCGGCACCGACCACATCCTGCTGCTTCTGGGCGCCCGCGACAACGACGGCAGCGACGGATCCTGGACTGTGAAGGCGGTCGGCTACAACTACTTCGGGCAGTTGGGTAACAACATGGGGCTTTCGCCAACCAACAAGAGCACCGAAATCAGCAGCTTCGAATTTGTGAACACCCTCAACACCAGCGGAACACCCGACCTTACCGGGGTCACCGACATTGCGGCATTCGGGCAGCATTCCCTGGCCAAGGTGGGGGGCGTCTGGTACGGCTGGGGGAACAACGACATGGGGCAGTTGGGCAACCCCGTTCCCACTTCCTCCGCCGGAAACCCGAAGATTCCGGTGCTGGTGCAGGGGCAGTAGGAATAAAAACCAGGGGCGGGAAAGGGGCGGAACTCCTTTTGCGGGAGCGTCCTATTCCCCTGTTTTCCCTTGACTTAGAGTTGCCAATTAGTTTAGTTTGACGGATTGTTTTCACCCCCCAAGGCCAACAAGAAAGGTTGCAGATTACATGGAAGAGTTGAGCGAACTGCTGCTGCAGAGAAGACGCAAGGTAGATGCATTGTGGGAGGCGGGTATCAACCCGTACCCGAACGATTACCGGCCGCAACACACCTCGGCCGACGTCCGCGCCGCTTACGGCGACAAGGAAGTCATCGAGGAAGAGCCGCAGAGCTTCGTGGTGGCCGGCCGCATATTGATGCGCCGCTCCTTCGGCAAGGCCGCCTTCGTACAGGTGCAGGACCGCAAAGGGCGCATGCAGCTCTACATGAAGAAGGACACCCTGGGCGAGGAGCTCTTCGCCGAGTTCGAAAACTACGACATAGGCGACATCATCGGCGCCACCGGCACCCCTTTCCGCACCAAGACCGGGGAGCTTTCCCTCGCCGTCAGCGAACTGCGCCTGCTGACCAAGTCGCTCTTGCCGCTTCCCGAGAAGTTCCACGGACTTACCGACGTAGAGACCCGTTACCGCCAGCGCTACGTCGACCTGATCGTCTCCCCCGACGTGCGCGAGGTGTTCTACAAGCGCTCCCGCGTCATCCAGCTCATCCGCGACTTCATGACCAAGAACGACTTCCTGGAAGTGGAAACCCCGATGATGCATCCCATCCCCGGCGGCGCCACGGCGAAGCCGTTCGCGACGCACCATAACGCGCTGGACATGGAGCTCTTCCTGCGCATCGCCCCCGAGCTCTACCTGAAGAGGCTCGTGGTCGGCGGCTTCGAGCGCGTCTTCGAGATCAACCGCAACTTCAGAAACGAAGGGATCTCGGTGCGCCACAACCCCGAGTTCACCATGATGGAGTTCTACCAGGCCTACGCCACCTTCGAGGACCTGATGAACTACACCGAGGAACTCCTCTGCCACGTGGCCCAGGAACTTCTCGGCACCCTCGACTTCAGCTACGGCGGCGAGCCGATCAGCTTCCAGCGCCCCTGGCGCCGCTTCACCGTGAAGGAGGCGATCCTCGAGTACGGCGACATCGACGCGAAGAGCCTTGAGGACCGCGACTTAGCCTACGCCTACGCCCAGAAGATCGGGCTGGAACTCCCCGAGGACGTGGGGTACGGCAAGCTCATCACCGAGATCTTCGAGGAGGTCGCCGAGATCAAGCTGATCCAGCCGACCTTCATCACCAACTACCCGACCGAGGTTTCGCCCCTTTCCAGAAAGAGCGACCAGGACCCCGAGTACGTGGACCGCTTCGAGTTCTTCTGCGCCGGGCGCGAAATGGCCAACGCCTTCTCCGAGCTGAACGACCCGCGCGACCAGAAGGAGCGCTTCCTGGCCCAGGTGGCCGCCAAGGACAAGGGGGACGAGGAGGCGCACTACATGGACGAGGACTACATCCGCGCCCTGGAGTACGGGCTTCCTCCCACCGCCGGCGAGGGGATCGGCATCGACCGCCTGGTCATGCTCTTGACCGACTCCCCGTCCATCCGCGACGTCATCCTGTTCCCGCAGTTAAGGAAAGAGGCGAAATAGATGCCCTTCGAGCTCTTCATAGGGCTGCGCTACCTTAAGGCCAAGCGCAAATCGACCTTCATCTCCCTGATCACCCTGATCTCCGTGGCAGGGGTCGCCTTGGGCGTCATGGCGCTCATCATCGTCCTCGCCGTGATGACCGGGTTCGAGGAGCAGCTCAAGGAGAAGATCCTGGGGACCAACGCGCACATCGTGGTCCTTAGCAGCCTCGGGGCGGTACATGATTACCCCCAGGTCATCAAGAAGCTGGAAGGGATGGACGGCGTGGTAGCCGCCACCCCGTTCATCTACAACCAGGTCATGCTCTCCACCGGCAAGAACGTCTCCGGCGTGGTGCTGCGCGGCATCGACGTGAAAAGCGACGCCAAGGTCACCAACCTCCAGAAGTCCATGGTCGAGGGGAAGCTCGACACCCTGGAGAGCGAGGTCGGGAAGACGCCGGGACTGGTGGTCGGCAAGGAGCTGGCAAAGAACCTGGGGCTCTTCCTGGGCGACACGGTGGACGTGATCTCCCCCATGGGGAACATCACGCCGCTTGGCATGATGCCCAAGCTGAACCGCTTCCGCATCACCGGCATCTTCAATACCGGCATGTTCGAGTACGACTCGACGCTCGCCTACGTTTCGCTCAAGGAGGCCCAGCAGTTCCTCGATCTGGGCGACGTGGTGACCGGTGTGCAGCTCAAGGTGCGGGACGTCTACAAGTCGGACCAACTGGCGCAAAAGATCAACCAGGAGCTAGGCCCTCCGTACCACGCCCGCGACTGGATGCAGATGAACAAGAACATCCTCTTCGCGCTTAAGACCGAAAAAAGCGTGATGTTCATCATCCTGACCCTGATCGTGCTGGTGGCCGCCTTCGGCATCGCCTCGACGCTCTTCATGGTGGTCATGGAGAAGACCCGCGACATCGCCATCCTGAAGTCGATGGGGGCGACCAGCCGCAGCATCATGCGCATCTTCGTCTTCGAGGGGGTAATCATCGGCGTCTTAGGCACCGCAATCGGCGTGCTGGGCGGATTGCTGGTTGCGCTCAACATGGAATCGATCGTGACCGTGGTGCAGAAGGTGACCGGCTTCGAGCTTTTCAGCAAGGACATCTACTACCTGGACCACTTCCCCTCCCAGGTGATACCGTCCGACGTGGTGCTGATCAGCATCACGGCGGTACTGATCTCCTTTGCCGCGACGCTCTATCCTTCCTGGGCCGCCTCGCGCATGGCCCCCGCGGAGGCGCTCCGTTATGAGTAGCCTTCTCGAGGTGAAGAACCTCTACAAGTCCTACGGCGAGGCCGCGGCCAAGGTCGAGGTGCTGAAGGGAATCGATCTCTGCGTGGAATCGGGCGACACCATAGCCCTGGTGGGCCCTTCCGGCGCCGGCAAGAGCACGCTCTTACACATCATGGGGACCATCGACCGCCCCACAAGCGGCGAGGTGCTCTTCGACGGGGAGCCGGTCTTCGCGCTCGCGGACCAGCCGCTCGCCTCCTTTCGGAACCGCTCCATCGGCTTCGTGTTCCAGTTCCACCATCTCCTCCCCGAGTTCACGGCGCTGGAGAACGTGATGATGCCGCTTTTGATCGGCGGCGAGAAGAGGTCCAAGGTCGAAGGGCGCGCCCGCGAGCTTTTGCACGACGTGGGGCTGGCCCATCGGGTGACCCACCGGCCGGGTGAGCTGTCCGGGGGGGAGCAGCAGCGCGTCGCCATCGCGCGGGCGCTGGTGCGGCAGCCCAGGCTCCTTCTGGCGGACGAGCCTACCGGGAACCTCGATATGAAGACCAGCCACGAGGTGCACGAACTGCTCTACTCGATACAGCGCAGTACCGGCATCACGCTGGTGATCGTCACCCACAACGAGCAGCTGGCGGCGGGGATGAACCGCACCATCCGCGTGGTGGACGGCAGGATCGTGGAATAGCCGGAGCTCCCCTAAAGCAGGCAGGGGAGTCGATTCCGGAGTTGTCGCTGCCGCAAGGCGGTCGTTCTTAGTTACCTTAATTATTCACTGTATTTCTGGGGGCCCTTTGCTGCGTACATTGCGTACATCGATTTCAGCCATGCTTGCCGTTCAGCTCCTGGTCTGCCCGACGCTGTCGTTTGCCCAAGGCGAACACCACGGCCCGTCCGCCGCGACGGCCCCGTCAGCCCAGCCCGCTCAGCCTGCCGCCCCGCCGGCGCAACCGGCCCCGGCCCCTGCGCAACCGTCACCGGCACCCGCGCAACCGGCGGCAGCTCCCCAGTCCGGCACCGAGAAAATCGCCGCGGTCAAGATCAGCGGCAACCGGCGCATCGAGACCGCCGCCATCATGCCGGCGCTGCGGACCAAGGCCGGCGAGGTGCTGGACCCGGCGAAGGTCGATGCGGACCTGAAGGCGATCTACCAGCTGGGGTACTTCAAGGACGTGAAGGTGCAGACCGAAGCCGCGGACGGGGGTGTGGTCCTCGAGTACGTCGTGCAGGAAAAGCCGATCGTGCGCGAGGTGAAGGTCGAGGGGGCGAAAGAACTGAGCACCGAGAAGGTGCGCGAGGCGGTGGAGATCAAACCCAACGCCATCTTCTCCCAGAAGGACCTGCAAAAAAGCGTCAAGAAGGTGAAAAAGCTCTACGCGGACGAGGGCTACTACCTGGCCGAGGTGACCGGGGACATCAGCATGCGCTCGGACACCGAGCTGAACGTCATCTTCCGCGTCAAGGAAGGGGACAAGGTCCTCATCAAAGAGATCCGCTTCGAGGGGAACCAGGCGTTCAGGGCGAAAAAGCTGAAAAAGGCGATGGAGACCTCGGAGAAGTGGATGTTCTCCTGGCTCACCGGCGCCGGCACCTACAAGGAAGAAACGCTCAAAAACGACATGGCGCTTCTCACCGACCTGTACATGAACGACGGCTACATCAACGTGAAGATCGGCGAGCCGAAGGTGGAGCTTACCCCGGACCGGAAGGCGCTCCAGGTAACCATCGGGATCACGGAAGGGGAGCAGTACCGCATCGGGAAACTCGACTTCAAGGGAGACCTGCTGGAGCACCGGGACGTGCTCTTCGGCAAGCTGAAGGAAAAGAGCGGGGAAGTCTTCAACCGCAGCAGCTTGCGGGCCGACATCTTCACCCTTACCGACTTCTATGCGGACAAGGGATACGCCTTCGCCAACGTCTCCCCGATCACCAACCTGAACCGCGAGCAGCGCATCATCGACATCAGCTTCGACCTTGAGAAGGGGGAGAAGGTGAGCATCGACCGGATCAACATCGCCGGCAACACCAAGTCCCGCGACAAGGTGGTGCGGCGCGAGCTGAGGCTGGCAGAGGGGGAGCTTTACAGCTCCACTGCGCTCAAGCGCAGCAAGCAGAACCTGATGAACACCGGCTTCTTCGAGGAGGCCAACCTGGTGACGGCAAAGGGGAGCGCTTCCAACAAGCTCGACTTGAACGTCGAGGTGAAAGAGAAGCCGACCGGCACCTTCAGCATCGGGGCGGGCTACAGCTCGCTGGACGGCATCATAGGGCAAGGGTCGGTGCAGCAGGCCAACTTCCTCGGCCTCGGGCTCAAGATGACCGCGGCCGCCTCATTCGGCAGCAAGTCCCAGACCTACAACCTCGGGCTCACCGATCCGTACTTCATGGATAGCAAGTGGACCATCGGGGGCGATATCTACCGCAACGAGCGGAAGTACCTCGACTACACCCGCCGCGCGACCGGCGGCGACGTCAAGGCGGGATATCCCCTCTCGGATACCTTGAGCACCTTCTGGCTCTACAAGTACGAGCAGAAGGAGATCTTCGACGAGTCGCCCGAGCTGCAGGTCAACATCAACAAGGGGACGATCCTGGCCCCGGACAAGACCTCGACCACCAGTGCCATCGTCGCCAGCATCACCAGCAACACCACCGACTACCGGCTCGACCCCTCCACCGGGATGATGAACACGCTATCCCTGGAGGTCGCCGGTTTTGGCGGCACCAACCGCTACCTCAAGACCATCACCGAGCATACGCTGTTCCATCCCCTGCTCTTCGGGGTGGGGTCGGTGCGGGGAACGCTCGGGTACGTGCAGGGATTTGGCGGCAAAGAAATACCGATCGACGAGAGGTTTTATCTTGGGGGCATCAGCTCGCTGCGCGGCTACTCCTCGCGTACCGTAAGCCCGTTCAAGGCCTCCGACGTCCCGATCATCGATGGTTCAGGTTATGGCGGGACCAGCCTGAACCGCGTCTATCTGGGGGGCGAGATGGAGGCGGTGGCGAACGTCGAGTACACCTTCCCGCTGTTGAAAGAGGCGGGGCTTAAAGCCGTCCTCTTCTTCGACGCCGGCAACTCGGCCAACAGCCTGAACGACACCTTCGGCAACATCCTGACCAGCTACGGCGCCGGCATCAGGTGGTTCTCCCCGATAGGGCCGCTGAGACTCGAGTACGGCATCCCGATCAACCCCAGACAAGGAATTGACTCAGGCGGAAAGCTTGAGTTCTCCATAGGGAGTATTTTCTAAAACCATGCATTGCAAGGAGCAAGTCATGAAACGTCTTATCATCGCATTATTAGTGGTGTTTTCTCTTCCCCTCTCCGCGTTGGCCGCCGACGGCGGCAAGTTCGGCTCCGTCGACATCCAGAAGGTGCTGCTGATGTCGGACGCGGGCAAAGAGGCGAAGGAACAACTCGGCCAGAAGGCGGCCAAGTACGAGGGCGAGAAGAACACGAAGGAAGGCGAGCTGAAGAAGCTCAAGGGCGAGCTGGAAAGCCAGGGGGTGGTGCTTAACGAGTCTGCCCGCGGCGCCAAAGAGCGCGATTACCAGCAGCGTCTCAAGGAGTACCAGCGTTTCCTGAAGGACGCCCAGGACGACCTGCAGGCCAAAAACGACGAGTTCACCGGCAAGATCGTGGACGAGATCGTCAAGGTGGCGCAGGATTTCGGGCGCAAGAACGGCTACACCTTCATCCTGGTCAGGAACGAGATCATGATCTATCTCGACCCGTCCGCCGACGTGACCGACGAAGTGCTGAAGGCCTTCAACGCCGCCAGGAAGAAATAAATAGAAACGTTCCACGTTCCCGTGCTCTGAGTTCCACGTTAACGACCGGACCTGTTCCCCCCTTGGCCAAGCCTCTCATCAGGCCAAGGGGGACTTGTCGTTTCTGACCTGGAACCTCGAACGGCGAACGTCGAACCCTGCCGAGGTTTTTGATGAAGAAATCGCTTAATGAAATAGCGCAGTACCTGGGAGGGACCGTTTCCGGCGACGGCGAAGTCCTGATCGGCGGGCTCGCGACCCTGGACGACGCGGGGGAGGGGACGCTTACTTTTCTGGCCAACCCGAAGTACGCCGCCAAGGTCGCCACCACCAAGGCTTCGGCCGTGCTGATGGGGACCGGGGGGAACACCCATGGCAAGAACGCCATCTTCCACCCCAACCCTTATCTTGCCTTCGCGAAGCTGCTCACCCTGTTTTACACCGCACCGGCAAAGCCGGTCGGCGTGTTGCCGGGCGCCTTCGTAGCCGATGGGGTGAAGCTCGGGGCGGACGTTTCGGTGTACCCGGGCGCCTACATAGGCGCCGGCGCCGTGATCGGCGACCGGGTGGTCCTGCACCCGGGAGTCGTGCTCTACCCGGGTGTCGTGGTCGGCAACGACGTGACGCTGCACGCCAACGTGAGCGTCCGCGAGCGGTGCCGCATCGGCAACCGCGTCACCATCCACGACGGGACCGTGATCGGCTCCGACGGCTTCGGCTACGCGCCCGACGGCGCCTCCTACTACAAGATCCCGCAGATCGGCATCGTCATCGTCGAGGATGACGTCGAGATCGGCTCCAACTGCGTCATCGACCGCGCGGCGCTTGAGGCCACCCGGATCCGCCGCGGCACGAAGATCGACAACCTGGTGCAGATCGCGCACAACGTCGTCATCGGCGAGGACTGCATCATCGTCTCCCAGGTCGGCATCTCCGGCAGCACCCAGCTGGGGAACCACGTAACCCTCGGGGGGCAGGTCGGCGTCGCCGGCCACATCAAGATCGGCGACAACGTCATGATCGGCGCGAAGTCCGGCGTGGCGGGGAACGTGGAGCCGAACCAGGTGCTTTCCGGCATCCCGGTGATGCCGCACCGCGACTGGCTCAGGTCGGCCGGCATAGCGCCCAAGCTTCCCGAGATGAAGAAGACGCTCTCGGCGCTGGAGAAGCGGGTGGCGGAGTTGGAAGCGAAACTGGCCAAAGGGGAGTAATTACCTCGGCTCCCTCGGACGGAGCCGGTTCAAGGAGAGATTTTAATGCTTGATATAGTGCAGATTATGGAACTTCTTCCGCATCGCTACCCTTTCCTCCTGGTCGACAAGATCGTCGAGATGGAGCCGGGAAAGCGGATCGTCGGCATCAAGAACGTCACCATGAACGAGCCGTTTTTCCAGGGGCACTTCCCCGGATTCCCGGTCATGCCGGGGGTCCTGATCATCGAAGCGATGGCGCAGGTCGCCGCCATCCTGGCCTACAAGGCCGCGGAAGGCGACGCCAAGGAGAAGGTCAGCTACTTCATGGCCATCGACAACGCCCGTTTCAGGAAACCGGTAAAGCCGGGCGACACCCTGAGAATCGAGGTGGAGACCCTGTTCTGCAAGCGCGGCATCTGGAGCGTAGCGGCCAAGGCCTACGTCGGCGAGACCCTGATGACCGAAGCCGAGCTTAAGGCGACCCTCGGGAGCAAGTAAGCCCTCTTCAGCGGGGGATTCAGGAGAAAGAGATGATTCACAGCACCGCAATAATCCACCCCGGCGCCAAGATCGCCGACGGGGTCGAGATCGGCCCTTATGTAGTCATCGGCGAAAACGTAAGCATCGGCAAGGGGACCAAGATCGGCCCGCACACCGTGATCGACGGCTGGACCGAGATCGGCGAGGACAACAACATCTTCCACATGGCCTCGGTGGGAGCAGTCCCCCAGGACTTGAAGTACAAAGGCGAGAAAACCTGGCTCAAGATCGGCAACGGCAACACCATCAGGGAGTTCGCCAGCCTGCACCTGGGAACCGTGACCGGCGACGGCGAGACCACCGTCGGCGGCGGGAACCTCTTCATGGCCTACTCGCACGTGGCCCACGACTGCCACATCGGCAACCATGTCATCATGGCCAACTCGGCCACCCTCGCCGGGCACGTCACCGTCGAGGACTACGCCATCATGGGCGGTCTCTCCGCCGTACTGCAGTTCACCAGGATCGGCGCGCACGTGATGGTCGGCGGCATGACCTCGATCACCCTGGACGTCCCCCCCTACACCATCGTCACCGGCGACCGCAGCGAGTCGAGGCTAAGGGGATTGAACCTGGTCGGGCTGAAAAGGCGCGGTTTCTCCGAGCAGACCGTCTCCAGCCTGAAGAAGGCGTACAAGATCCTGTCGCTTTCCGGCATGAAGCTGACCGAGGCGGTGGAGAAGATGAAGAGCGACATCCCCACCTGCCCCGAGCTAGAGCACTTCATCTCCTTCATAGAATCCGCCAAGCGCGGGGTCACACGATAAGGCAGATTAAGAGATAAAGCAGATTAAGATTAAGAGTAAGGCAGATTAAGAGAGTACAGATCAAGATTAAGATGAAGAGATCAAGATTAAGATGAAGAGATCAAGATTAAGATGAAGAGATCAAGAAGCTTTATGTTGAGGTGGTGCTGAGATTGATGTTAAGAATTACGCAAGGTTTTTCTCAATCTTAATCTTAATCTTAATCTCAATCTGCCTTTAAGCTGTCTTTCAGAGGTTTGTTTGCAAGAAAAACCAAAGTCCGTGATGATCGTCGCCGGTGAGGCTTCCGGCGAGATGTACGGCGCGAGCATCGCGACCGAGATACGTGCCCTCGCCCCGGAGACCAGGTTCTTCGGGATGGGGGGCGGCAACATGCGCAAGGCCGGCGTCGAGACGCTGGTCGACGCGGACACCATGGCCGTGATGGGGCTGGTCGAGGTGGTCGCGCACCTTCCGGTGATCGTCAACGGTTTCAACACCCTCAAGAACAAGCTCCGCAGCGATCTTCCCGACCTGTTGATCCTGATCGATTACCCCGACTTCAACCTGAGGCTCGCCAAGGTGGCCAAGAAGGCCGGCGTCAAGGTGCTCTACTTCATCTCCCCGCAGGTGTGGGCCTGGAGAAGCGGACGCGTCAAGGGTATCGGCCGTGTGGTCGACATGATGGCCGTCCTCTTCCCGTTCGAGGTCCCCTTCTACCAAAACGCCGGCGTGCCGGTCACCTTCGTCGGGCATCCGCTGCTCGACCTGGTGCGCCCCACCATGAAAAGGGACGAGGCGCTTTCCTCCCTGGGGCTCGACCCGCAGCGGCGCTGCGTAGGCCTTTTCCCGGGGAGCCGGAAGTCCGAGATCGGCAAGCTCTTGGGGATCATCCTTGAGTCCGCCGAGATCCTGAAAAAGAGGATGCCGGAGCTGCAGTTCGTGCTCCCGCTCGCCTCGTCGCTGCGCCGGGAGGATCTCGACCCGTACCTCTCCGGCTCCAAGGTCGAGGTAAGGGTGGTCTCCGGCCGCAACCACGACGTGATGACCGCCTGCGACGCCGCCGTTTGCGCCTCCGGGACCGTGGTGATGGAGATGGCGCTGGTCGGGACCCCGCACCTGATCATCTACAAGATGTCCACCTTCACCTACGAGGTCGGCAAAAGGGTGATCAACGTGCCGCACATAGGGATCAGCAACATCGTGGCCGAAAAAAGGATGGTGCGGGAACTGGTCCAGCACGAGGCGGAGCCCGTCGCCATCGCGGACGAAGTAGACGCGCTTTTGAACGACGCGGCGTATGCAACAGAGATGCGGGAAGGTTTCGCCGCGATGAGAGTCAAGTTAGGCAGCGGAGGCGCCCTAGGGAGGGTGGCCCGGCTGGCCATGGAGATGATGAGATGAGTGCAGTAAACGAGAAAGCAAAGGACGCTTTCCAAAGACTTCTGGCATACAGCCGCCCCTACTGGTGGCGCATCGCCGTGGCGGCGCTCGGATCACTGGGCGTCGGCGCCATGGACGGAGCGCTCGCCTACCTGGTAGAACCGGTGTTGAGAAAAATCTTCTCCGGGAAGGAGACCGGCATCTTCGTCCTGCTCCCCATCGGGATAATCGTGCTTTACGCGCTGCGCGGCGTTTGCCGTTACACCAACGACTTCTTCATCAGGAGCGCCGGGCAGCTCGCCGTGCAGGACGTCAGGAACGACCTGTACCAGAAGAACATGGGGCTCAGCCTCGGGTACTTCTTCCACAACGAGACCGGGATCCTTATGTCGCGCGTGATCAGCGATGTCGCCATCATGCAGGAAGGGGTGGCGAGCGTCATCACCGGCCTGTTCCGCGACGGCATTTCCGCGGTCTCGCTTCTTTGCGTCATCTTCTACCGCGACTGGAAGCTTGCGCTGATCTCTTTCGTGGTCATCCCGCTCACCGTGATCCCGGCGCAGAAGATCGGCAAGAGGATCAAGGGGCTGGCCAGGCATGGGCAGGAGAAGATGGGGGACCTGGCCAGCATCCTTCAGGAGACCTATTCGGGGATCAAGGTGGTGAAGGCGTTCGGACTGGAGACGCGCGAGGTGGAGCGTTTCCGGCGCAGCAACGAGGAGTTCTACTACTTCATCAGGAAGAACATAAAGTACGAGGGGCTGTCGGCCCCCATCATGGAGTTCATCATCTCCTTCGGCGTGGCGGCCGTGATCTGGGTCGGCGGCAGCAGCGTCATGCAGGGCACCCGCAGCGCCTCCGAATTCTTCTCCTTCATCACCGCCATGGTATTGGTGTTCACCCCTGTTAAGCGGCTGATCGCCTCCTACAACAACCTTCAGCGCTCGGTCGGCGCAGCTGAGCGTGTGTTCGAGGTGATGGACGAGGAGCCGGAGATCGTGGATCTTCCCGGCTCCGGAGACCTGGGGAGGGCCAAGGGGGAAGTGGAGTTCCGCGACGTCCACTTCAAGTACGACGACGAGTATGTACTGCAGGGGGTGAACCTCATGGCCAGAAGGGGAGAGGTCATCGCCCTGGTCGGTCCTTCCGGCGGCGGCAAGACTACGCTCGTCTCGCTCATCACCAGGTTCTACGATCCGACCAGCGGGTCGGTCCTCCTGGACGGGGTCGATATCCGGCAGCGGACCGTGAAGAGCCTCCTGGAGCAGATCGCCCTGGTGGACCAGGAGACCATCCTCTTCAACGACACCATCGCCAACAACATCCGCTACGGCAAGATCGACGCCACCGATGCCGAGGTCGAGGCCGCGGCCCGCGCCGCCTTCGCGCATGAATTCATCCTGGAGCTTCCGGAAGGGTACGAAACCAACATCGGCGATCGCGGGGTCCGTCTTTCCGGAGGCCAGCGGCAGCGGCTCTGCATCGCCCGTGCGATCCTCAAGAACGCGCCGATACTGATCCTGGACGAGGCTACCAGCGCCCTCGACACCGAGAGCGAACAGATGGTGCAGCAGGCTCTGAACAACCTGATGCACAACCGCACCACCTTCGTCATCGCGCACCGCCTTTCCACCATCACCCACGCCGACCGCATAGTCGTGCTGGAAAAGGGGACAGTCGCCGAGATGGGGAGCCACCAGGCGCTCCTGGAAAACGACGGCCTCTACAGCCGTCTGCACGGGATGCAGTTCAAGGCATAGGAAACGGAATAGAGGAACCCCCTTTCGGAAGGGGAGGGGGATTTGATTGAGAGGCTTTTCGATGTTGAAACAGATCCGATGGTACCTGGAGACCGCGCTGTTCGTTGCGGTCTCCTTTGCTGTGGCGCTCCTGCCGGACCGGCTGGCGCTGGCCGCAGGACGGGGAATCGGCCGGCTCTTCTTTGCCCTGGTGCAGGGGCGGCGGCGGATAGCCATCGAAAACATCGCGGCGAGCCTCCCCTTTCTGGAAAGCCAGCCCGGCTGGCGCGGCGGACCCCCCGAACAGTTGGCGCGGGAAACCTTCGAGAACCTGGGCTGCTGCGTGGTCGAGGTCTGCAAGCTCTACCGCGGCAAGGGACAGGGGCTCATCGACTCGGTCGAATTCAGGGGGCTGGAGCACTACGAGGCTGCGGCCGCCAAGGGGAAGGGTGTCGCCTTCATCACCGCCCACTGCGGCAACTGGGAGCTTCTGGCCCTTTCCTTCGGCCAGCGCTACCACGACATCTCCGTAGTCGCCCGGCGCCAGGACAACCCGTACCTGAACGCGATGATAGAAAAGATCCGCAAGGCGTACGGCAACGGCGTCATCTATAAGGACGGGGCGCTCCGCTCCATGTTCGCAGCGCTCAAGAAGAAGGAGATCGTGGGGATTCTGATCGATCAGGCGGTGCACCCGGACGGCGGGATACTGGTCGACTTCCTGGGGCGTCCGGCGTGGGCCATCCGGCTCCCGGCGCTCATAGGGCGCAAGAGCGGCGCACCGCTGGTGCCCGGTTTCATCCATCGCGAGGGAACCAGGAACATCATCACCCTCTATCCGGAGTACCCCGTTTCCACCCTGGAGGACCCGGAGGAGGCTGCGGCTGAGGACGCGCGGGGGCTGACGCGGTTCATCGAGGAATACGTGATACAGCACCCCACGCAGTGGTACTGGGTGCACAAGCGCTGGAAGAATTCCCCAGCCGCGGCGGACCGGGCTGCCGGGAAATAGCAAACTTCTCCCCTCGCCCTCTGGGAGAGGGGACACTGGATAGAACTGTAATTTGATCGCCTGCCAAGGCTTTGAGGCGCGGACAAAAGTCCGCATGCCAGAGGGTGTTTTCGCTGCGATGATCGACTTCATTTACAACCTGCTGCTCTGGCTGCTTTTGCCTTTGCTGGTCCCCTACCATGCCTACCGCTCCTTGAGCCGGGGGAGGCGCACCGCCTTCATGGAGCGCTTCGGCGCCATCCCCGAAGCCGAGTTGGAGCCGCTCAAAGGCAAGAGGACCATCCTGGTCCATGCCGTCTCGGTGGGGGAGACCCTCGCCGCCCAACCGCTCCTCAAGGGGATCCGCTCGCGCTTCCCGGAGCACCGGGTCGTGATCACCAACGTCACCGAGACCGGCCGCGGCGTCGCCCTCAAAAGCAACTCCGCCGATCTCTGCATCTATTTTCCCTTCGATTACCCCTTCGCCGTCCGCGCTGTCCTCAAGAAGGTGAGCCCCGACCTCGTCGTCATCATGGAGACCGAGATCTGGCCCAACTTCATCAAGGAGGCAGGGAGGCTCGGCATCCCGGTGCTCCTCGCCAACGGCCGCATCTCCGACCGCTCCCTTTCGCGCTACCTCCGTTTCTCATGGTTCTTCCGCCCCGTGCTGCAAAGGCTATCCGCCCTCTGCATGCAAAGCGCCGAGGACGCAAGCCGCATCCAGGCCATAGGCGCGAGGCCTGAGACGGTCCACGTCGCGGGGAACCTGAAGTACGACATCCCGCTGCGGCCGAAGAACCCGGAGCAGGCGTCCGGGATCAAGGCGAAGTACGGCATCCCCGGAGGGGCTTTCGTCTTCACCGCCGCCAGCACCCACGAAGGTGAGGAGGTGTTCGTCCTGGAGGCGTACCGCATGCTCTTGTCGGCGCGGCCGGAGAGTTTCCTCGTCCTCGCCCCGCGCCACCCGGAGCGCGCCGCGGGCGTCGCCGAACAGGTGAAAAAGAGCGGGTTCAGCTTCCGGCGCCGCTCCCAGTTGGAGGCGGAACCCGCGCCGCAGCAGCCGGGAGAGGTGTTCATCCTGGATACGGTCGGCGAACTCGCGGGCCTCTACGGCGCCTCGGACCTCGTTTTCGTCGGCGGTTCGCTGGTCCCGACCGGAGGACACAACCCGCTGGAGCCCGCCGCCTGCGGCATCCCGGTCCTCTTCGGGCCGCACATGGAGAACTTCCGCGAGATCGCTGCCACCTTCCTCGCCAAGGAAGCGGGCATTCAGCTCGTAGGAGCGGCTGAGCTGGGGGAGAAGCTGGTATCCCTTTCCGGGGACGCAGCCGGCCGGGACCGGATGGGGCGCAACGGAGCGGGGATCCTCGCCGAAAGCGCTGGCTCCACCACGCGTCACCTCGACGCGATGGCGGCATGCCTGGGGGGAAGCCGTGGCTGATCTGGAATCCTATTTCAAGGAATTGATGGACGGCAAGCGCGCCGGGTGGAAGGACCGGCTCGCCCTCGCCGGACTGCGCCTCGCTTCGCTCCCCTACGCCCTGGCGTTGAGGCTCCGCGCGCTCGGCTACGCGGCCGGCCTCATCCCGTCGCACCGGCTCCCACGCCCGGTCATCTCGGTGGGGAACGTCACCCTGGGGGGGACCGGCAAGACCCCGACCGTCGCCTGGCTCGCCTCCTACCTCATCGGGCGCGGCAAGAGGGTCGCCGTTCTCTCGCGCGGCTACGGCGGGAGCGCGGAAGGAGAGCTGCGCATCGTAAGCGACGGCAATAACCTCCTCGTGGGGCCGGAAGAGGCGGGGGACGAGCCCTGCCTTTTGGCGCGCAAGGTGCCGGGGCTCATGGTGGTGACCGGGGCGGACCGCTACCGGGCGGGGCTTCTGGCGCTCAAGGAGCTTAACCCGGACGTCTTCATCCTGGACGACGGCTTCCAGCACCTGAAGCTCAAGCGCGACCTGAACCTGCTGCTTCTCGACTGCAGGCGCCCCTTCGGCAACGACCGGGTGCTTCCGGCCGGGTACCTGCGGGAACCGAAGAGTGCCATCGGGCGCGCCGACCTGGTCCTCTTCACCCGCTGCCAGCCCGAGAGCGCCCCGCAGCTCGCGAACCTCGCCACGCCTGCCTGCCGCTCGCTGCACCGGCTGAACGGCTGCGCTCCTCTCAAGGGGGGGGAGCCGCTGGCTTTCTCCGACCTGAAGGGGGAGCGCTGCATGGCCTTTGCCGGCATTGCCGACCCGGCAGGGTTCTTCGACAGCCTGGAAAAGGAGGGGGTGCAGCTGGTGACCACCCTCGCTTTTTCGGACCACATCTGCTATGGTGACGCCGAAATTGCGGCCGTTTTGCGCCTGAAAAAGGCATCTCGGTCGGCTTTCATGGTGACGACGGAGAAGGACGCGGTGAAGCTCGCCCCCTTCATGGACCAACTGGGGACCGTCTACGTCGCGCGGCTCGATCTGGAGCTTCTCGATGCACCGCTTTTGCAAGAGATGCTGGAGAGGATCTGTGCCGCATAGCGGCGATGGGCTGCGGATCGTGATCTGCCCCGCCTGCCGACCTGCCGGAGCTATCGATGAAGAAGACAACGGGGCACCCGCCGGCAGCGGCGAGGCCTGCGCGGTGGATAAGGAGCGTTGATGTTTGCCTCACAGAGTGAAAGGCGCGGCGGCAAGAGGATCTTGGTACTGCGCTACCGGTTCATCGGGGACACCATCCTCACCATACCTTTCCTGAGGAATCTCAGAAAGGCGGAGCCGGATGCCCATATCGCCTGGGTGCTGGCCCCGGGGTCGGCCGAGGTGGCCGACGGGATACCGTACGTCGACGAATTGATCTTCTGGGATCCCCCGACCATACATGCGGACAGCCGCTCCACCCACAAGACCATGGGGGACAAGCTCGGTTTTATCCGGCAACTGCGGGCCCGTCGTTTCGACAAGGTCTACGTGCTGAAACGCTCGTTCGGCAGTGCGGTGATTGGGCTTCTTTCGGGCGCGCGCTCCAGGGTGGGTTTCTCGACCGAGGGGCGCCGCTTCTTGCTCACCAAGGGGGTGCCGTACCAGCACGGCCAGCATGAGGTGCAAAACTTCCTCGACGTTCTTCGCGCGGACGGGGTGCCGGTAACCGACGACTACCTGGAAGCCTGGCTCTCTGATGAGGAACAGGCGTTCGCCGACGGCTTCTTCCAGGAGAGAGGCGTCGACCCGGGCGAGAAGGTTATCGCCATACACCCCTTTGCCGCCAACGAGACCCGCGGATGGCATCTCGACAACTTCATCGAACTGGCGCGGCTCCTCCAGGAGCGTTACGGCGCCCGCATACTTTTCCTTGGGGGGCCAAGAGACCGCGAGGCGCTGGTCCCGATCCGGGCGGCGCTCCCGGTAAAGCCGCTGGAGGCCGTAGGCGCCACTACGCTGCGCCAAACCATGGCCATTTTGTCGCGCTGCAACCTGCTTGTGTGCAACGACAGCGGCATCATGCACCTGGGGGCGTCGCTTCAGGTGCCGCTGGTGGCGCTTTTCGGGCCCCAGTCGCCGGTGAAGTTCGGCCCCTGGGGGGCACGTTGCAGGGTGATCTACCGCAAGTTCCCCTGCAGCCCTTGCCGGCAGAAGTTCTTCGAAGAATGCAAGCCCTCGGCAAGGATGAAGCCGGAGTGCGTAGAGGCGATCACGGTCGATGAAGTGATGGGCGAGGTCGCTGTTTTGTGGGAAGGGCGCTAGCGGGCGCTGAAAGCTCGCTCTTGCGGGAAACATCTACGAGGTATTTCAGTGTCATCAGGTAACGCTATGGTCCAGTCCGGCAAAAGGGTCTCCATCTCTGCCTTCGTCATCACCAAAAACGAGGAGGCGAAAATAGGGGCCTGCCTTGCCTCGCTTTCCTTTCTGGACGAGATAGTGGTCGTCGACGATTTCAGCACGGACAGCACCCCCGATATCTGCCGCTCCCATGGCGTAACGTTGCATCAGCACCGCTTCACGGGATTCAAGGACCAGAAGAGCTACGCCATGTCGCTGGTGCGAAACGACTGGGTGCTGGAACTCGACGCCGACGAGAGGGTTTCGGACCAGATGCGGGACGCGATACTGGCCCTGAAAGAAGAGGACCTGGGCCGCTACGGCTGCTTCGAGTTCAAGCGCAAGACGCGCTTTTGGGGCAAGTGGATCAAGCACGCCTCCCTCTACCCGGACTACAAGCCGAGGCTTTACTGCCGGGTCAACGGGAGATGGAGCGACGGCAACGTGCACGAGCGGTTCATCACGCAAGGCGCGACCGGCAAGCTCGCCGGCGAGATACTGCACGAGCAGGACCTGGACCTCTACACCTACTTCCTGCGCACCGCGCGCTACTCCGACCTTTCGGCAGCCGATTACTTCGCCCGCGGCAGAAGAACCAGCTGGCATCACGTGACCGTCCGCCCCGTGGCGACCTTCCTGACCCGTTACCTGATACGGCTGGGTTTCCTCGAGGGTGTGCATGGGTTCGTCATCTCGGCCATGGGCGCGCTGGGGACCTTCATGAAGTACATGAAGCTTTACGAAATCCAGCGCAAAAGCCGCGGCGGGCTCGGCGGACAGGCGGGATAACCGAGTAACCTGAAGAAAAAGAGAAGAGTTTATGCGTGTACTGATCATCAAGGCGTCGGCGCTTGGCGACATCATCAGCGCCCTGCCGGTTCTTGACTACCTGAGGCAGGCCTCCCCCGGCATCGAGATCGACTGGGTGGTGGAAGAGCCGTTCCGGGAACTGCTGGAAGGAAACCCGCTCATAGCCCAGCTGCACACGGTGCGGACCAAGGCGTGGCGCAAGCGCCCCTTTCTCCCCGCCCACTGGAGCGAGGTGGCCCGGTTGAAGGAGGCGCTGCGGGAGCGCGAATACGCCTTCGTCTTCGACATCCAGGGGAACCTGAAGAGCGGCCTGATCTGCTGGCTCTCCGGGGGGGCGGACCGGATCGGGTTCGATTCCGGCGAACTGCAGGAGTCGGTGAATTCCCTCTTTACCACCCGCCGAATACCGATGCGGCGTCAGGACTACCACGTCACCCAGAAATGCCTGCGCCTGGTCTCCGTCCCTTTCGGCAAAGATTTCAGCCAGATGACGCTCCGCTCGAGCATCGCCACCTCGGCCGAGGACGACGCCAACGCGGAAGCGCTCCTGGCGACCCTCTCCGACGGGCTGGTGTTCCTGTTCCAGTACGGCACCACCTGGCAGACCAAGTTCTGGAGCAAAAAGAGCTGGGTCGCCCTCGGGCGGGAGGTATTGGAGCAGTTCCCGGACGCCTCCATTCTATTCCCCTGGGGCAATGAAGGGGAGCGCGCCGCTGTGGCCGGGATCGCCGCGGAAATAGGGGCCGGGAGCAGGGTTCTCGACCGCTACTCGCTTAAGGGGCTCACCGCTCTATTGAAGAAGGTCGACCTGGTGGTCGGGGGCGATACCGGACCGGTGCACTTAGCGGCCGCAGTAGGGACCCCCACCGTCTCCTTTTACCGGGCGAGCGACGGCAAAAGAAGCGGCCCTCTCGGGGAGCGGCACGTGGTGCTGCAGTCGCCCATGCACTGCACCAAATGTTTCCGCACCAAGTGCGACAAGGACGCACAGTGCAGCGATTCCATCAAGGTGGAGGCGGTGCTTGCCGGGATCAAGAAGCTGTTGGCCTGACTGGGCGCAAAGAAGTGAGGTTCGCGCGAAGGTGATGGGAATGGAGCAGGGAGAGTGCATGGGGAGCGATAATCCGGTAGTTTCGATTGTGACTGTGGTGAGAAACGATGCTGCGCGCCTGCTCCGGACGCTGAACAGCGTCTCGCCCCGAAAAACCGGGAAGACGGAATACATAGTGGTAGACGGAGCATCCACCGACGCAACGCTGGACCTCATCCGCACCCATGAGGGTACCGTGGACCGGTGGATCAGCGAGCCCGACGGCGGGATCTACGATGCCATGAACAAGGGGACCGCTTTATGCCGGGGAAGCTTCATCATGTTTTTGAATGCAGGGGACGAACTGCTGGTGGACGTCGCTGAGCTCGCAGAGAAGGCCCCGCAGGGTTGCGTGCTTCAGTACGGAAAGGCCAACATGCTGTTTCCTGACGGTTCCCTGAGCTACGTCAAGGGAAAGCGCCTCAAGACCCCGCACCGCTTCCTGAAGGGGATGCCGCTTTGCCACCAGGCGATCCTCTACCGCCGCGACGTCATGCCGAGCTACGACACCAGCTTCAGGATCATGAGCGACCGCCTGCTCTCCTACCGGCTGATCACCGATTACGGCCTGGAGCGCACCAGCTTCATAGACGCTGTGCTGGTCAACTACTACGAGGACGGTTTCAGCAACCAGGTGTCCGCAGAGGAGTGGCGGGAGGAGCAAACCCGCTTCTACCGCAGTGTCGGCAAAAAGCACTACATCGTCATCAAACAGATCAATTGGTGGTTCAAGAGGTATCTCAAGTCTCCGATTTTAAAGATGTTTGAGGGAGCTCCATGAAGATTGGCTTGAGCCTTGTCAACTTTAATCCCGGCAAAATGGGGGGAGTGGAGGTCTATTTCAGGAACCTGCTGGAACATTTGCAGCGCGTGGACCCGGTGAACCAGTATTCGCTGCTGTGCGACGAACGGAGCGCCGGGCATTTTCGTCTTCATGCCGAGAACTTCGACGAGCGCCTCATCCGGTGGCGCCACCCCCGCCCCTTGCGCTGGATCCGCAGCCTGTTGCGCCACGCCTGCGGGGTTGATCTGCTGACCTCCCGGATCGACGCACTGGGGCTCGACATGGTGCATCACCCGTTCTCCATGATGAGCCTGAAACCCGGGCAGACGCCGATAGTGGTCACCATACACGACATTCAGTACGAGTATTTCCCCGACTTCTTCGGGGAGGCGGAGTGCCGCAGGCGGCGTGAGGGCGTTCTTGCAGCCATTTCCGCAGCGCGGGTGGTGCTGACCATCTCCGAATTCACCAGGAGGTCCTTGGTCGAGCGGTACGGCGTCCCCGCCGAGAAAATAGTGGTGGCCTACATGGGGTGTGATCGAGATTTCAGGCGCATCGAAGACCAGGCGGCACTGTCGGCGCTGCGGCAGAAATACGGCATCGATCGACCCTTTATCTACTTTCCGGCGGCCTCTTGGCCGCACAAGAACCATACGGGCCTGTTGAGGGCGCTGAGGCTTCTCATCGACCGGTACCAGTTCGAGGGTGGACTGGTCCTCACCGGCATTGCGCGCAACGGGCAGGAGGATATCGAGAGGCTGGTCGTAGAGCTGGGGCTCCAGGGCCGGGTCCGGATGCTTGGTTATCTTGAGCGCGATGAACTGCCCGTCCTGTATTCCCTGGCCCGTATGCTGGTCTACCCCAGCTTTTTCGAAGGGTTCGGCATTCCGCTTTTGGAGGCCATGGCTTGCGGGTGTCCCATCGCCTGTTCCAACGTCACATCGCTACCCGAGGTGGCCGGGGACGCGGCCTTGATGTTCGATCCCGGCAGCACTGAAGATATGGCACGCGCCATTTGGGATGTGTGGTCCGACGAAGGGGTGCGTTCCTCTCTTTTGTCTGCGGCCAAGGAGAGGGAGAAGTTGTTCGATCTGGATGCCTTTGCCAGGGTGACAGCTGCCGCTTACAGCGCGGCGGCTGAACCGTCACGATTGACGCCACTTGATCCGCTTTAAGGAGTCGCAATGACTTGCAGCCGTTTTCTCTTATCCATCTGCATCCCTACCTTCAACCGGGATTCGCTCCTTCGGGAGACACTGAAAAGTCTGACCAGTCAACTCGATCCCGCGTTGCACGGGCGCGTCGAAATCGTCATCAGTGACAATTCTTCAACCGACGATACGGCGACTGTGATTCAGGATCTTCGTAATGAATGGCAAAACGTAACCAGCTTCTGCTGGCCCGAAAATATGGGGCCCGATCTTAACTACCTCAAGGTAATTGACCTGGCGCAGGGTGAATACTGCTGGTTTCTCGGCAGTGACGACGTTGTTTGTGACGGGTCACTGCGGCGGGTTCTCAGTGAGTTGGAGCATAAACCCGATGTCTTGCTCTTTGACCGCTTTGAATCAGATGCGACCTTAACAGCAGCGCCGGTCGCGGGGAGTTGGTCGGACTTGCCTGACAGTTTTTCGTGCGATACTGCGAAGGAACCTGATGAATTTCACCTGTATCTGGAGAAATGCAAGGATTTGGGGGGGCTTTTCAGCTTCCTTTCCGTGATCGTTTTTCGCCGGGACCGCTGGGAGAGCATTCCGTCGAAGGATCGCTTTGTCGGCAGCGCCTATGTGCATGTCCATGCACTTTTCGCCATCTTGGCCGAAGGGGCCCGGTTTCGCTTTTTGAAGGAGCCTCTGGTGCTCTGTCGCCTCGGTAACGACTCGTTTTGTCCTGACTCTGGCGATCCTGCTCAGCGATACCGGCGCGTGAAGCTCGATATCGATGGGTACCTGACCATCTCCCGGCACGTCTTCGGGTCCGACTCGCCGGAGCACAGAATGGTTCTTCGGTTGGTGCACCGGATCACCACTTTTGGGCTTGTGAAACAACTGATGTCCAGGTTTCTCCATCAGGGAAACCAGGGGGACTGTCAACGCCTGAAGCATCTTTTGGCGGCAAGCGGTATGACCTGGAAGTCTCTGAGTGTGCAGCCGGTGAGTTGCCGTTATGTGAGGTTAAGTCTGCTCTGGCTGGCGGTAATGAGGTTGTTTGATAACATGCGCAAAGTATTTGCAAAGTACAGTTCTTGATAAGGTACTCGCTTTAGAGTAATGATAGTCGTCTGGAACTGGATGCGGAGGGAACATGAAGGTGGTGATACTTGCGGGAGGGCTGGGCACACGCTTGAGCGAGGAGACGGTGCTGAAGCCCAAACCGATGGTGGAGATCGGCGGGAAGCCTATCCTCTGGCATATTATGAAAATCTACTCCCATTATGGGTTCAACGACTTCATCATCTGCCTCGGCTTCAAGGGGTACGTGATCAAGGAGTACTTCTCGAACTATTTCCTGCATATGAGCAATGTCACGTTTGACTTCGCCAACAACTCCATGGAGGTGCACGAGCAGTACGCCGAGCCGTGGCGGGTCACCTTGGTGGATACCGGCCAGGAGTCCATGACCGGCGGCAGGGTGCGGCGCGTGGCCCCGTACCTCGATGGAGAGACCTTCATGCTGACCTACGGCGACGGGGTGGCTGACGTGAACATCGCCGAGCTTGTCGCCTTTCACAAACAGCATGGCAAGCTGGCGACGGTAACCTCCACCCAGCCGGCCGGCCGCTTCGGCGCGCTGCACCTCACCGCGGACAACTCCGTAGCTTCCTTTCACGAAAAACCGGTCGGTGACGGCGCCTGGATCAACGGTGGCTTCTTCGTGCTGCAGCGCAGCATGATCGACCATATCGCCTGCGATGCCACCGTCTTCGAGAAAGAGCCGCTGGAGAGGCTGGCAGCCGAGGGGGAGTTGGTGGCCTACAAGCACGGCGGTTTCTGGCAGCCGATGGACACCCTCAGGGACAAGATGCACCTGGAAGATCTCTGGGAGAGCGGGAAGGCCCCGTGGAAATTATGGTAGTGAAGAGACACGGTGAGGAAGGGGGCCTGCTGGACAGCTGCTTCTGGCGCGGCAAGAAAGTGTTTCTGACCGGGCACACCGGGTTCAAGGGGGGCTGGCTCAGTCTCTGGCTTTCCATGCTGGGAGCGCAGGTCACGGGGTACGCCCTGACGCCGCCGACTGTCCCGAGTCTTTTCGAACTCTGTCGGGTCGGGGAAACTGTCGATTCTGTCATCGGCGATGTCCGGGATGCCGAAAAGCTCGCCGCCGCACTCAAGGCCGCGGCTCCGGAGATCGTGATCCACATGGCCGCCCAGCCGCTGGTGCGCGATTCCTACCTGAATCCGGTCGAGACCTATGGCATCAACGTCATGGGAACGGTCCATCTGCTGGATGCGGTGCGTCGCTGCCAGGGCGTCAAGGCGGTGGTCAACGTCACCACCGACAAGTGTTACGAAAACAGGGAGTGGATCTGGGGGTACCGCGAAAACGAGCCGATGGGGGGGTACGACCCCTACTCCAACAGCAAGGGGTGCTCGGAGCTTGTCACCTCCGCCTACCGCAACTCCTTTTTCAACCCTGCAAGCTACCAAAGCCACGGCGTTGCCGTCGCCACCGCACGCGCCGGAAACGTGATTGGCGGAGGCGACTGGGCTGCCGACCGGCTCGTACCCGACGCCATTGGCGCGCTGATGCGCGGTGAACCGATCAGGATCAGGAACCCTCACGCGATCAGGCCCTGGCAGCACGTCCTGGAACCTTTAAGCGGCTACCTGCTGCTGGCACAGCGCCTTTACGAGGAGGGGCCGCGCTTCGCCTCGGCCTGGAACTTCGGTCCGTCCGATGACGATGCCAAGCCCGTGGAATGGATCGTGCGCAACCTCTGCGCCGTTTGGGGTGGGGACCCATCCTACCAGGTCGACGACGGGGAGCATCCCCACGAGGCGCACTACCTGAAACTCGACTGCTCGAAGGCCTGCAGCGAGCTCGCCTGGCAGCCGCGCTGGAAGCTGGAGGAGGCTCTGGAGAGGATCGTCGACTGGACCCGGGCCTATCTAAACGACGAGGACCTGCGCGAGGTTTGTTTTCAACAGATAACGGCATACGCCGGGAGCTGAAGCGCGAAAACCTGCATTGAAGTGCAAGCAAACGAGGGGTGAATGGAAACAGCCAAAGACAAAGAAAAGATCCTGAGGGAAAAGGCCATCGCTGCCGCAGTCGAATACTACCGGTTTCGGCATGCCGACAAGAAGCCCTTCGCCGCCGGTGATCGCGTGCCTTACGCCGGGCGGATCTTTGACGAACGGGAGATAACCGCGCTCACCGACGCTTCCCTCGATTTCTGGCTGACTGCCGGTAGATACGCGGAGAAATTCGAGAGGGAGTTCGCCGATTACCTCGGGGTGCAGCACTGTTCGCTGACCAACTCAGGCTCCTCGGCGAACCTGCTGGCCTTCATGGCGCTCACCTCCCCCCTGCTGGGCGACCGCCAGGTGCGCCGCGGCGATGAAGTGATCACCGTGGCCGCAGGGTTCCCCACCACTGTGGCCCCGCTGATCCAGTACGGCGCCGTACCGGTTTTCGTGGATGTCACCTTCCCCACCTACAACATCGACTGCTCCATGCTGGAAAGCGCCCTCTCCGAGAAGACCAGGGCGGTGATGATCGCGCACACCCTGGGAAACCCCTTCGATCTGCAGAAGGTCCGGGCGTTCTGCGACCGCCACGGCCTGTGGCTCATCGAGGACAACTGCGATGCACTCGGCTCCCGCTATTTCCACCGCGGCGAGTGGCGCCACACCGGGACCATCGGGCACCTGGGGACTTCCAGCTTCTATCCGCCACACCACATGACCATGGGGGAGGGTGGAGCGGTCTACACCGACGACACCACGCTAAAGCGGGTGGTCGAATCGCTGCGCGACTGGGGGCGTGACTGCTGGTGCCCCTCCGGCCGTGACAATACCTGCGGCAAGCGCTTCACTCAGCAGTTCGGCGAGCTCCCCTATGGCTACGACCACAAATATGTCTATTCGCATTTCGGCTACAACCTGAAGGTGACCGAGATGCAGGCCGCCATCGGCTGTGCCCAGCTCGATAAGCTCGGAGGATTCGGCGCCGCGCGGAGACGGAACTGGCAGTTACTGCGCGATGGGCTCGCCGACCTCGAAGGCCGGTTCATACTCCCGGAGCCCACGGAAAACTCGGACCCCTCCTGGTTCGGCTTTCTCTTGACCGTTCGGCCCGATGCGGGCCTGAACCGCGACCAGATCGTCACCCACCTGGAGCGGGGCGGCATCCAGACCAGGATGCTCTTTGCCGGGAACCTGATCAAGCACCCCTGTTTCGACGAGATGAGGAAAAGCGGCACAGGCTATAGGGTGGCTGGGTCTCTTGCCAACACCGACCGGATCATGAACGACACCTTATGGATCGGCGTCTATCCGGGGATGACGGAAGCCATGCTCGCGCAGATGATCGAGAAAATCAGGGAAGTTGCTGGGGCATGAAGATCCTCGTCACCGGTGCGACCGGTTTCCTGGGAAGCCGTCTGGTAGAAGCCCTGCTCCGACAGGGGCACCAGGTCATCGTCTTGAAGCGCAGTTTTTCCGATACGCGGCGGCTGAAGGGGATGCTCTCTTCGATTGCCCTTTACGATTTGGACCGGTCCCCCCTGGCCGACCCGTTCCGGGAGCACGGCACGCTCGACGCGGTGCTGCATGCCGCCACCTGCTACGGCCGCCGGGGCGAGAGTTCCAGCGAGATCTGCGAAGCAAACGTGGCCTTTCCGTTACGTCTTCTGGAAGCCGCATGCAGTCATGGAACCGCTCGGTTTATCAATACCGATACCAGCCTGTACAGGGGCATCAACGCCTACGCCCTGTCCAAGAAGCAGTTTTCGGAGTGGGGGAAGCTTGCGGCGGAGAGCGGACGGATCCGTTTCGTGAACGTGGTGCTCGAGCATTTTTATGGGCCAGGGGACGATGACGGCAAATTCGTCTCCCATGTCATCAAGAGCTGTCGCCAGGGAGTGCCGGAACTGAAGCTCACCAAGGGGGAACAGGAACGGGATTTCATCTACATCGATGACGTCGTTTCCGCTTATCTACTCCTGCTTCAGGAGACGGGCTGCTCTGAGCCGGCATGCGCTGACTATCCACTGGGATCCGGGCAAACAGTATCACTGCGCGCCCTGGTGGAGATGATCGGCCGGCTGACCGGATCGACGACGAAACTGAACTTCGGCGCGCTCCCGTACCGGCAAAACGAGGCCATGCACTCAGTTGCGGACATCGTTGCACTTGAGCGGCTTGGCTGGAAGGCAACTGTGGATCTCTCGGCAGGGCTTGCGCGCACCGTAGCCTACCAGCAACAGGAAGACAAAAACGGCAGTGAAGCTGAAGGGAGCATGTCATGAAATTACTGATAACCGGCGGGTGCGGTTTTCTCGGAAGCAATTTGGCAGCACACGCGCTCAAGCGCGGGGACGAACTCGTCGTCTTTGACAGCCTGTACCGGCAAGGGTCCGTGGCCAACCGGAAGTGGCTTGAAACACAGGGCCATTTTCATTTCATCCATGGTGACATCCGCAACCAAAATGATGTCACTCGGTTGATCCAGGAGTTCCAGCCTGACGCCATTTTCCATCTTGCTGGACAGGTGGCGATGACAACCTCCATTGCCAATCCCCGCATGGATTTCGAGGTCAACGTAGTGGGTACGCACAACCTCCTGGAGGCCGTCCGCCTGTTCGCGCCGGAGGCAAGCGTATTTTATTCTTCGACGAACAAGGTGTACGGAGACCTGGAGCAGTACAGCTATGCTGAGACCGAGACGCGCTTTGTCTGCAGCGACAGGCCGAACGGGTTCGACGAGTCGACTCCGCTTGAGTTCCACTCGCCGTACGGCTGTTCCAAGGGGGGCGCCGACCAATACATGCTCGACTACGCCCGCATCTTCGGCCTGAAGACCACCGTATTTCGGCACTCCAGCATGTACGGGGGGCGCCAGTTTGCCACCTACGACCAGGGGTGGATCGGTTGGTTCTGCCAAAAGGCGGCGGAGACCAGACTCGGTTTGCTTAAGGAGCCTTTCACGATCTCCGGGACCGGTAAGCAGGTGCGCGATGTTCTGCACGCCGACGACATGATCACCCTTTATTTCGGGGCGCTGGAGCGCGCCGAGCTGCTACGCGGCCAGGTCTTCAACATCGGGGGGGGGATCGAGAACAGCCTGTCGCTTCTGGAGCTGTTCGAGCTGCTGCAGGGGCACATCGGGGGGGCGCTTGACTACCTGAAGCTCGCCCCCCGCGAGAGCGACCAGCGGGTCTTCGTGGCCGATATCGGCAAGGCCGCCGCTTTGATCGGCTGGCAGCCACGGGTTTCCGCTTCCGAGGGCGTGGCCAGGATGCTGGAATGGACCAGCCGCGTGCTGGGCCATTGATCCGACCATCGCTTGGCTGAGCGGCTTAATCGGAGGCAGATCCGCTATGGCAACGCTGGCAGGTTGACTTGCATTTTGGTGCCAACAGGATGGCTACCATGGGGCAGCTGCCCCTGCTTCAACAGAAGAGGACGGATGAACATATTGATTATCAAGCCGGGCGCCATTGGCGACCTCCTGCTTATCACGCCTGTGGTGCGGGCACTGCGTGGGATCTATCCGTCGGCAAGGGTTACCCTCGTGGTCAGCTCCAGGGGGACCGCCTCGCTTTTCAGCCACAATCCGTTGGTGAACGACGTCATCGTTTTCGACAGAAAGGGGGAGCACAGCAGTTGGGGCAGTCTGTTTCAGCTCTGGCGGCGCATCAGGGAAAAGAAGTTCGATCTGGTGCTGAACTTCCAGCGCAGCAACCTAAAGGGGTGGCTCCTGGCCAGTGCGGCTCTTCCCAGCCGAATCCTCGTCTACCATAAGGCGAAAAGAAGGATCGTGCACGCCGTGGTGAACCATCTGGAGACGTTGAAGCCCCTGGGGATAGAACCGGCGAACTGCGAGATCTCGCTTCAAATCGGAGTAGGAAAGGAAGACGAAGCCTTTGCTGCCGATCTCCTCCGGCCGCTGTGGCTGGAGGGGAGGGACGTGGTGGCAGTGAACCCGGGGGCGAGCCACCCGGTGAACCGGTGGGGCGTGGAGCATTTTGCCGGGCTGTGCGACCTTCTCTCTGAGCGGCTTGGGGCGAAGGTCATTATTGTCGGCGGTGCAGACGATACTGTCCTCGCGGACCAGATTGTGGCTAAGGCGACGTCCTCCCCTGTAGTATTGACCGGAAAAACCTCTCTGCTGCAACTGGGAGCCATTTTGCAGAAATCCGCATTGCTGGTCACCGGCGATACGGGGCCGATGCACATCGCTACGGCGGTGGGTACTCGAGTGGTGGCGCTTTTCGGCGCGGCCGATCCCGAGAGGACCGGCCCGGTGGGGGAGGGGCACAGGGTCATGCAGGCGCGCGAGGTGGCCTGCGTTCCCTGCCGCAGCCGCAAGTGCGCCAATGAAAACTACCTGGAGTGCATGAACCGGATCACGCCGGAGCAAGTGTTCGAGGCGGTCAAGGAGATGCTGCTGCAGCCGTGCCGCACCAGCGGAAGCGTTTGCAAGTGACGATGATGTTTTATTCCCTTCAATATGGCAATTTCTGGAGGTCAGATGACAAAGATACTTGTTACCGGCGCAGCGGGTTTCATAGGCTCGCACCTTTCCCACAGGCTCCTCGCCAAGGGGCACGAGGTGGTTGGGCTCGATAACCTGAACGACTATTACGATGTCAGCCTGAAAGAGGGGAGGCTGGCGAGGCTGGAAGGGAAGCCGGGCTTTCGCTTAGTGCGGATGAACCTTGAGGACCGGGAGGGGATAGCCCGCCTCTTTGCCGCAGAGAAGTTCGATTCCGTGGTGAACCTGGCCGCCCAGGCCGGGGTCCGCTACTCGATCCAGAACCCCTACGCCTACATCGACAGCAACATCTCCGGTTTCATCAACATCCTGGAGGGATGCCGCCACAACAAGGTGAAGCACCTGGTCTACGCCTCGTCCTCCTCGGTCTACGGCGCCAACACCACGATGCCCTTCTCGGTGCACCACAACGTGGACCATCCGGTCTCGCTCTACGCCGCCACCAAGAAGGCGAACGAGCTGATGGCCCACACTTATTCCAGCCTTTACGGGCTCCCCACCACGGGGCTGCGCTTTTTCACCGTCTATGGACCGTGGGGGCGTCCCGACATGGCGCTGTTCCTTTTCACCAAGGCGATCCTGGAGGGGAAGCCGATCGACGTCTTCAACTATGGGAAGATGCAGCGCGACTTCACTTTCGTCGACGACATCGTGGAAGGCGTAAGCCGCGTGATCGACAGCGTTCCTCCCGGCGAAGCCGGCTGGAGCGGGGCGACCCCGGATCCGGGGACGAGCTACGCCCCTTACAAGATCTACAACATCGGGAACAACAACCCGGTGGAGCTCTTGCGCTTCATCGAGGTGCTGGAAAAGGCGCTGGGGAAAGAGGCGCAGAAGAACCTGCTTCCGATCCAGGCCGGCGACGTCCCGGCGACCTACGCCGACGTGGACGATCTGATGCGGGACGTCGGCTTCAAGCCGGCCACCTCCATCGAGGACGGAATAGCCCGCTTCGTCGCCTGGTACCGGGATTTCTACAAGGTCTAGAAGGGGCATTCTCCCAGGGGCGCGTTCGGTGGCCAGCCGAAGTTCCGGAGTTGGCAGCCGGCGCTAAAATGCGAAAAGGATAGCTCGTGAAGAAATACCGCCCGCTCGATTTCTCAGGTGTCAGCACCTACCCCCTCGCCACGCGGAAGAACAAGATGAACGTCAAGGACGACTTCGCCCTGCCGGTGCGGCCGGGGATGACTGTAGCCGACCTGTTGGCCGCGATGCCGAACCAGTTGGGCTCCCAGTCCCTGAACCGGGTGATCGACGCCGTGGTCGCGGCGCGCCGGAAGGGGAAGCCGGTGGTGATGGCGATGGGGGGGCACGTCATCAAGTGCGGGCTGCAGCCGGTGCTTAAATCGTTGATCGAGGCGGGCGTCGTTACCGCAGTGGCACTCAACGGTGCCGGTTCCATCCACGACTTCGAGATCGCCCTCATCGGCGCCACCAGCGAGGATGTGGGGGCCGTGCTCCACGCGGGGAACTTCGGCATGGCCGAGGAGACCGGGAGTCAGATCAACGAGGCGCTCAAGAAAGGGGTGGCCCAGGGGATGGGCCACGGCGAGTCGTTAGGGAGTATGATCCTGGAGCGCGAGCTCCCTTACCGCGAGCAGAGCCTCATGGCCACTTGCGTCAAGAACGGGATCCCCGTCACCGTGCACGTCGCCATCGGCACCGACATCACGCACCAGCACCCGTCCGCCGACGGGGCCGTCTTGGGGGCGGCGAGTTTCACCGATTTCCGCACCTTCGCCTCCGTCGTCTCAGAGCTTGGCGACGGCGGGGTCTATCTGAACATCGGGAGCGCTGTGCTCCTTCCCGAGGTGTTTTTGAAGGCGCTCTCCATAGCGCAGAACCTCGGGCATCACGTCGATCACTTCACCACCGCGAACTTCGACATGCAGCAGCACTACCGTCCTCTCACCAACGTGGTGAAGCGTCCCACCTCCGGTGAGAGCCGCGGCTACACCGTCACCGGCCACCACGAGATCATGATCCCCCTTCTGGCTGCGGGGATACTGGATAGGATCTAGAACCCGTTCAAGGTTCAACGTTCAACGTTCAGATTGTTCCTCCTTTATATTGTCGCATGATGCGTGACGGGAGAATCTGAAGCAAACCTGTTCCAATGTTCTACGTTCAGCTTCTGTGTGCTTTTATTGTTCCGGGGGGGGGCGTGAAAATTGAGCGCTTTGAGGATGTTGACTCTTGGAAAGAAGCTCGTTTGTTGGTGAGTGAGGTATATAAACTACTCGATAATTGCAGGGATTATGGGTTTAAAGACCAGATCCAGCGTGCCACGGTTTCGGTCATGTCGAACATTGCAGAAGGTTTCGACCGAGGCAGCAACAGGGAGTTCGTGCAGTACCTTATAGTCTCTCGCGGTTCCCTCTCCGAGGTGAAAAGCCTGACCTATGCAGCTCTCGACATCGGATATTTCGATCATGCCGCCTTTGAGGCGGTAATCGCGCGTTGTAACAAGATCAGCAACATCTTAAACGGGTTCATAAGGTTCCTGAAGGCATCGGAACGTAAGGCATAACCCTCAGTAACCTAAGTTGCGGACGAAGTCGGATCGTAAGGGCACAATGGCTTTTAGCCTAAGTCATTCGTCAAACATTGAAGTTGAACCTTGAGCGGTTTTCAGGACGAAGTCAGATAGTAAGACAGATATGACCTTTAGCCTTAGCCGTCTGTCGAACATTGAACGTTGAACCTTGAACGGGTTTCTGGAGGTTTTGTGGAACGTAGGGAAGTAGAATCCTTTTTCGAGCGGGCCACTTCGATCCGGGCCCTCGTTGTCGGCGACCTGATGCTGGACGAGTACCTCTGGGGACGGGCGGAACGGATCTCGCCGGAGGCCCCGGTGCAGGTGGTGGAGGTGGCCAGAGAAGACCTCCGTCTCGGCGGCGCCGGCAACGTGGTGAATAACCTCGCCGCCCTGGGATGCCAGGTCAGCGTCTGCTCGGTGATTGGTAGCGACGAGAACGGAGCGCTCCTGCGCCGCGCCCTGGAGGAGAAAGGGGCGGGACTGGAAGGGCTTTTCGAGGAAGGCGAGAGAAGGACCAGCAAGAAGACGCGCGTGCTCGCGGCGAACCAGCAGATCGTCAGGATCGACCGGGAGACCAAGTCGTCCATAGCAGCCGCCAGCGAGCAGGGGATTATCGACTACCTTGCCGCCCGAAGCGGCGACTTCGACGTGATCGTGGTCTCGGATTACCTGAAAGGGGTCCTGACCCCGGCGGTCCTTTCGGCGGTCTGCCGCAGCGGCAGGGAACTGGGGATCCCGGTGGTGGTCGACCCCAAGGGAAACGACTACGGCAAGTACCGCGGCGCCACCATACTGACCCCGAACCGCAAGGAGGCGGAAATTGCCTCGGGGGTAGCCATCACGGACCAGGAATCGCTGCAGTGCGCAGCGAGCGGGCTTTTGTCCTGCCTGGAGCTGGACGCGCTTCTCATCACGCGCAGCGAGGCCGGGATGTCGCTCTTCCCGGCGGCCGGGGGGGCGGTTCATATCCCGACCGTGGCCCGCGAGGTGTTCGACGTGACCGGCGCCGGGGACACCGTGATCTCGGTCCTTTCGCTGGGGCTTGCCTGCGGCCTCACCATGGCTGACGCAGCCTGGATCGCCAACGTGGCGGCGGGGATCGCGGTCGGCAAACTCGGTACCTCGACGGTCGCCCCGCAGGAGATCGTCGCGGAGGTGGGGCACGGTGCTAAGGACAGCGACTCCAAGATCAAGAACCTGGACGTCCTGGCGCACGCCATAGCCCGCGAGCACTCCCGCGGCAAGAAGGTGGTCTTTACCAACGGCTGCTTCGACCTTCTGCACGTCGGGCACGTGAAGTACCTGCAAAAGGCGAGGGGGCTCGGGGACATCCTGGTGGTGGGGCTAAATACAGACGCCTCGGTCCGCCGCCTCAAGGGGGAGAAGCGCCCCCTCATCGAGGAGACGGAGCGGGCCCACATCCTGGCGGCGTTGGACTGCATCGACTACGTGGTGCTCTTCGACGAGGACACCCCCTTGAAGGTAATCGAGACGCTTGGGCCGGACATCCTGGTGAAAGGCGGCGACTACAGCATCGAAGGGGTGGTCGGGCGCGAGGTGGTGGAGGCCCGCGGGGGACGCGTGGAGTTGATCCAGTTCGTCGACGGCAGGTCCACGAGCCGCATCATCGAGAAGATCCTTTCCTCGTATTGAGAGTGGGGGGAGGGGGATAGAAGCGATGGATAAAGACGCGAAAATCTACGTCGCCGGCCACCGCGGCCTGGTCGGCTCCGCCCTGGTGCGGGAGCTCGCTCGCCTTGGCTACCGAAACCTGTTGCTGCGCGAAAGCCGTGAGCTTGACCTGCGCAACCAGGCGGATACGCTGGCCTTCTTCCAGGCGGAGCGTCCGGAATACGTTTTTCTCGCCGCGGCCAAGGTGGGCGGGATCGCGGCCAACAACAGCTTCCCGGCCGACTTCATCTACGACAATCTGATGATCCAGAACAACGTGATCCACTCCGCCTACCTGAACGGGGTCATCAAACTTTTGCTTTTGGGCTCCACCTGCATCTATCCGAGGCTCGCGCCGCAGCCGATCCGGGAGGAGGCGCTTCTGACCGGTCCGCTGGAGCCGACTAACGAGCCTTACGCCATCGCCAAGATAGCGGGAATCAAGCTGTGCCAGTCCTACAACCGCCAGTACGGCACCCGCTTCATCAGCGCCATGCCGACGAACCTCTACGGCCCCAACGACAACTTCGACCTCGACTCCTCGCACGTGCTCCCGGCGCTGATGAGGAAGTTCCACGAGGCGAAGGTCTCCGGCAGCCAGAGCGTCACCGTCTGGGGGAGCGGCACCCCTTACCGCGAGTTCGTCCACGTGGACGACGTGGCGCGGGCATCGCTCTTTCTCATGGAGCGCTACGAGGGATGGGAACCGGTGAACATAGGGAGCGGGCAGGAGCTGACCATACGGGAGCTGGCCGAAAAGATCCGGGAGGTGGTCGGTTTCACCGGGGAGATCGTCTTCGACAGCTCCAAACCGGACGGCACTCCCCGAAAACTCAGCGACGTAAGCCGCATCCACCAGCTTGGCTGGAGGCACGGCATCGAGCTTGTGCAGGGGCTCCGTGACACCTACGCCTGGTACCTCGGCAACCTCTGCTGACCGGCTGCAACCACTGTTTTGTACCCTTTTTCAAACTTTGTGCCAAAAGTAACGGTTTGGCCAAAATTGGCTTTACAGTGAAATTTTATGATGCTATACTTTGCAGCGGAATTATGAATAACTTCAATAATATCAAGCGATTTCTCGGTCTGGTGGCCATCGTAGCATCCCTTTTGGTGGTAGGAACAATTCTGTTGCGAATGGATCACGGTATGGTGCCGAAGCTGCCTGTAAGGAAGCTTCCGCTGCAGGTGGACATCTCGCTGCAGAAGTTCCACTACACGGAAACCAAACAGGGGGTGAAGCGGTGGGACCTTGCGGCCGAGAAAGCCGAGTACAACAAGAAAAAGGACCTGACCTCCCTTGCGACGGTACGGCTTACGGTGGCAGGTGCAGCGAAGTTCGGAGACCTGGTGATCACTGCTGACCGTGCGCTGTACCATAACGGGACCCGGGACGTGGTCCTGTCCGGCAACGTAACAGGGGTGAGCAGCAAGGGGCTTCGGTTCTCCGCCTCCAACCTGAGCTACTTGGCGTCTCGCTCCCTGCTGGTGAGCGAGGAACGGGTCCGCTTCAGCGACGGGGGCAACGAACTGGAAGGGGTAGGGATGGAGTTTCAGACGCAGACACGGAGGTTCAAGTTGAAAAAGGACGTGAGCGCCGTATTTCGGCAGCAGGAGGCCAGGTGATGCGGAGCGTCTTTTGCCAATTAATACTGTTGCTGCTGCTCGTTTCGGGGGCTGTTGCCGCGCCGATAAGCGGAAATGAGCCCCTGAAGGTTAAGTCCGACAACTTAACTGCCGATAACGAGAAGAAGACGGCGACCTTCGAGGGGAAGGTGGTTGCCCACCAGGGCGAGCTGACCCTGTACACGGACCGGCTGGTGGTGAGTTCCGCCGGCGACGGCAACGAGCTCTCCAAGGTGGAGGCATTCGGCAACGTCAGGATTCTGCAGGGGATTCGGCAGGCTACCGGGGGGCACGCGGTCTACGACCCGAAGCGGGGGGTGATTTTGTTGGACGGCAACCCCAGGGTCGTGGTAGGGGATGACGTGGTGACCGGGAAGGTTATTACCTACTTCATCAACGAGCAGAGAAGCATTGTAACCGGCGGCCCGAAGGAGCGGGTGGAAGCGGTCATTCACCCCGGAGGGAAAAATGTCGGCGCAAAACCGTAGCACCCTCTGCACCAAGGGGCTTGAGAAGGGGTTCAACAAGCGCATGGTAGTGCGCGGCGTGGACCTCGAGGTCTCGTCGGGAGAGGTGGTTGGGCTTTTGGGGCCCAACGGGGCCGGCAAGACGACCACCTTCTACATGGTCGTGGGGCTGTGCCGCCCGGACCAGGGGGAGGTCATCCTGGACGGCGAGCCGATCACGGCGCTTCCCATGTACCAGCGCGCCAGGCGCGGCATCAGCTATCTTCCCCAGGAGCCTTCCGTCTTCAGGCGCCTGAGCGTGAGGGACAACCTGATGGCGGTACTGGAGACCATGGACCTCGAAGAGGTTAGGCGCCGGGAGCGGGTCGAGGAGCTTTTGGGAGAATTCCGCATCGAGCACATCGCCGGGAGCAAGGGTTACGCGCTTTCGGGCGGCGAGAGGCGCCGGGTCGAGATAGCCCGGGCGCTCGCGACCGATCCGGCCTTCATCCTCCTGGACGAGCCGTTTGCCGGCATCGATCCGATCGCGGTGATCGACATACAGAGCATCATCACCACCCTGAAGGAAAAGGGGCTCGGGGTGCTGATCTCGGACCACAACGTGCGGGAGACCCTCGGGGTCTGCGACAAGGCCTACATCATGAGCGCCGGAGAGGTGCTGGAATGCGGGGACCCGGTCCAGATATCCCAGAGCAAGAAGGCCCGCGAGATCTATCTGGGCGATAAATTCAGGCTTTGACGGCGGCGACGTTCTTTGTTCTGTTTTTAATTCTTTCGTTTTAAAAAAATAATGCTTTCCCCGTTTTCCAAATCGCTTTCCGCGGTTATAATGAGCGTAGGCGCAAGTCATAACAGAGGCAGACTGTAGCCGAATAACGCACAGCAAGCGGAGAACCGGCAGCTTGTAACTGTTAAACCGGCAACTAACAACGCATAAACAGCACGTAGAACTTCATCCGCTTAGAAAGGAACTGTCGTAGCAGTACACGGATTCAGCGAGGACTTATGGCAATAGAGATGCGCCAGCAGATGAAAATGAGTCAGCAACTGGTGATGACGCCCCAGTTGCAGCAGGCCATCAAGCTCCTCCAGCTTTCCCGGCTGGAGTTGCAGGACGTAGTACGTCAGGAGCTGGAGGAGAACCCCATACTCGACGAGGTGATCGAGCAGGAGGAGATCCGGGAACCCGAGCAGATCGAGTTGCGCGAGAAGGAAGCCGAGCCGGAGGCCGCAGCGAGCGATTTCCAGGAAGTGCGGGCCGGCGAGGAGACGCGCGAGGCGGACTGGGATTCCTACATAGACGGCTACAACTACAGCTCCGGCGAGCAGTACTACGACGACGAGGACCGTCCCTCCTTCGAGAACCTCCTCACCAAGAAATCCACCCTGTTCGACCACCTGATGTGGCAGCTGAGCCTCACCCGCCTCACCGAGCGCGAGATTGTGGTAGGAGCCGAAATCATCGGCAACATCGACGAGGAGGGCTACCTCCGCGCCTCCCTCGAGGACGTAGCTTCCGCCTGCGTGCAGGTTGCCCCGTTTCAGGAAGAGATGCTCGAGTGGTCGGGGCTCGGCTCTGACGCCTGCGAGGAAGAGATCGCCGATGCTGCGGGCGGTTTCTCCACTGCCGTGCTGGTTCCGCTGGTCGATTCGGTGTTGAAGCGGATCCACGAATTCGACCCGGTCGGCGTCGGGGCTCGCGACCTGCGCGAGTGCCTCCTGATCCAGGTCGGCAGCCTCGGCATGGGGGGGAGCCTCGTGGAGTCGCTGTTGCGCGACCACCTTAAGGACCTGGAGAGCCACAAGTACAAGCAGGCCGCCAAGGTGCTGGGGGTGGAGGTGAACGACATCCTCGCCGCCACGAGGATCATCGCGGAACTCGATCCCAAGCCGGGGCGGGTCTTTGGCAGCGACGACGTGCAGTACATCTCGGCCGACATCTTCGTGCACAAGGTGGGTGAAGAGTACGTGGTGATGCTGAACGACGAGGGGATGCCCAACTTGAGGATCAACCCCATCTACGCCCCCGACGCCAAGAGCAGCCGCCCGGTGGACAAGGTGGCCGAGGATTACATCGGCGAGAAGATGCGCTCCGCCCTGTGGCTCATCAAGAGCATCCAGCAGCGCCAGCGCACCATCTTCAAGGTGGCCAAGAGCATCGTGAAGTTCCAGCGCGAATTTCTGGACCGCGGCATCGAGCACCTGCGCCCGCTGGTCCTGAGGGACATCGCCGAGGACATCGGCATGCACGAGTCCACCATCAGCCGTGTCACCACCAACAAGTACATGCAGACCCCGCAGGGGCTCTTCGAGCTGAAGTACTTCTTCAACTCCGGCATCTCGACCGGGGAGGGGGACTTCATCGCCTCCGAGAGCGTGAAGAGCAAGATCAAGGAACTGGTGGACAACGAGGACTCCAAGCGCCCCTACAGCGACCAGCGCCTGGCGGAACTCCTCTCGGACCACAACATCGTCATAGCCCGCCGCACCGTTACCAAGTATCGCGAGATGCTTCGGATCGGCTCGTCTTCGGAGCGCAAGAAGCATTTCTAAACGCGGGCGCCGCCGTCGGCCGGCGCGTGAGCCGCGTGTATTGACAATAAAGGGAGGTACTTATTATGCAAACAACCGTGACGTTCAGACACATGGAGCCGAGCGACGCTCTCAAGAGCTACGCAGAAGAGAAACTGGAGCGGGTTAAGAAATATATAGACGAGCCGATCGTCGTCCAGGTATTTTTGACCGTTGAGAAGATCCGTCACATGGCCGAGGTAACCATCACCGCCAAGGGGATCACCATCAAGGCCGCAGAAGAAACCAACGACATGTACGCCTCCATCGACGCAGTTTCGGACAAGATCGAGCGCCAGCTGCGCCGCTTCAAGGAGCGCATCAAGGCCCACAAGCCCGCCCCCGACGCCCGCGAGCGCCAGGTGCAAAAGAGCATCGTCGAGGCCCAGAGCATCGAAGAAGGGGCACAGGCCCCGGTCATCATCAAGACCAAGAGCTTCTCCATGAAGCCCATGTCCGTCGAGGAAGCCGTGATGCAGATGGAACTTTTGCACAAGGACTTCCTGGTCTACACCGAGTCCTCCACCGAGAAGATCAACGTCGTGTACCGCAGGAAAGACGGCAACTACGGCCTGATCTCCCCGGAGATCGCCTGATCGCCGGCACGCCGGCAGCCATGCTGAAAAAGGGAGCTTTTAGCTCCCGGTAAAGGATAGGGAGGCGCCCCCCGTGGCGCCTCCCATCATCTACGGCCCCTTCTGGGGCTTTTCGCTTGCACGGGGGAAAGGTCGACGCAATTGACAAGCATGAGCCTCAGCATCAAGGATCTTCTGGAAGACAAGGCCTACGGCCTGGACCTGCAGCTGCTCGGCGGCGAAGCGGGACTGGCCAACCGTCTCTACAGTTCCCGCATCCAGAAACCGGGGCTCGCGCTCACCGGGTACACGGAGCACCTGCACCCGGATCGGGTCCAGGTACTGGGCAACACCGAGATCTCCTACCTGAGCCAGATCCCCGAGGAAGTGGGGAGCCGGCACATCGAGAAGCTCTGCAGCTACCCCATCGCCTGCTTCATCGTCACCAAGGGGCTCGATCCCCCCGAATTCCTTAAGAAGAGTGCCCAGGATGCCGGAATCCCGCTTCTGGGCACGCACCACCAGTCCTCCACCTTCATCTCCCTCATCACCAAGTTCCTGGAGGAGAGCCTGCTCCCCTCGACCCACATCCACGGCGTGCTGGTAGACGTCCTGGGGGTGGGGGTGCTGCTCTTAGGCAAGAGCGGCATAGGCAAGAGCGAGTGCGCCCTCGACCTGGTGATCCGCGGACACCGGCTGGTCGCCGACGACGTGATCCACATCAAGAAGAAGATGCCGGCGGCGCTGGTCGGGCAGGCGGGAGAGTCGATCCAGTACCACATGGAGATCCGGGGCTTAGGGATCATCAACGTCAAGGACCTCTACGGGGTCTCCTCCATCCGGGAAAAGAAGATCATCGACATGGTCCTGGAGCTCATGGAGTGGGACGCAAGCCAGGAGTACGAGCGCCTGGGGATCGACGAGCCGATGAAGACCATCCTGGGCGTGGACCTGCCGCACCTGAAGATCCCGGTACGTCCGGGCAGGAACCTCACCTCCATCATCGAGGTGGCCGCCAGGAACTTCCTGCTGAAGGGGATGGGGTACCACTCCGCCCGGGAATTCCACGAAAAGCTCCTGGCCCGCCTGGAATTCCGGCCGTTGGGCAACGAGGTGGAATAGCATGCGCATCGTCATCATAACCGGGCTCTCGGGCTCGGGAAAATCCACCGCCGTGCGCGCCCTGGAGGACGAGGGGTTCTTCTGCCTGGACAACCTCCCGGTCTCCCTCGTTACCACCTTCATCGAACTGGTAGAGCACTCGCGCGAGGACATAAAAGACGTAGCTCTCGTGATGGACATCCGCTCCCGCGACTTCATCAAGGGGTACGACCAGGTCTTCCAGGCCATCGCCTCCGCCGGGCACAGCGTCAAGATCTTCTACTTCGACGCGACCGACGAGGTGCTGATCCGCCGCTTCTCCGAGACCCGGCGCCGGCACCCGGCGCTTGAGGGGGCGACGGTCCCCGAGGGTATCCGCTTCGAGCGCGACCAGCTAGCGGGCCTAAGGCGCATCGCCACGGCGATCATCGACACCTCCGAGATGAACGTGCACCGCCTGAAAGAGCTGGTGATCGGGCTGGTAAAGGGGGGGGAGGGTGTGCTGGAGATGCAGGTGAACCTGCAGTCCTTCGGCTTCCGCTACGGCCTGCCGCTGGAGAGCGACCTGGTCATGGACGTGCGCTTTCTCCCGAACCCCTACTTCGTGGCCACGCTGCGCCCTTTCTCGGGGCTGGACCAGGGGGTGCGGGAGTACGTCATGGGGCACAAGGAAACGGTGGTCTTCCTGGAGCACTTCAGGGACATGCTGGAACTCCTGCTCCCCAGTTACCGCAGGGAGGGGAAGTCGTACCTCTCGGTCTCCATCGGCTGCACCGGCGGCAGGCACCGCTCGGTCGCCATCGCGGAGGAGCTTTACAACTACTTCCGCCAGAGAAACGTGAACATCAAGATTACACACAGGGACATAGATAAGGGGTTGGGATGATAGGATTGCTTTTGGTAGCGCATGCCGGTGTGGCCAGCGAGCTCTTGGCCGCGGCGGAGATGATAGTAGGCAAGCTGGAACTTGCCGAGGCAGTGGGGGTGACCCCGGACGCTTCCGCAACGGACGTGATGGCCGCCATCAAGGACGCTGTGGCCCGGGTCTCGGAGGGGGGCGCCATCATCATGACCGACATGTTCGGGGGGACCCCTTCCAACATGAGCATCTCCTTTCTCGAGGAGGGGCGCGTCGAGGTGCTTACCGGCGTGAACCTCCCCATGCTGATCCGCTTCACCCAGGAGCGCGGCCGCTGCACCGTGGGGGAATTGGGTCTCAAGCTCAAAGAGAGCGCCGTCGAGGGGATCACCGTAGCCGGTGACTACCTGAAGAAATAAAAGGTCAACTATGATTCAGGGTGAATTCGTCATACCTAACAAGCTGGGACTGCACGCCAGGGCCTCCGCGCTCTTGGTCAAGACGGCGAGCCGCTTCGCCTCCGAGATCAGGATTGAGCGCGAGGGGATCGAGGTGAACGGCAAGAGCATCATGGAGATCATGATGCTGGCCGCGGGGAAGGGGAGCACCGTCGTGCTCAAGGTCGAGGGGCCGGACGACGCCGAGGCGTTCGCGGCTATCGGGGAGCTGATCCGCAATGGGTTTGGAGAGGAGTGATTCCAAAGAGCTGAAGGGGATCGGCGCCTCCGCCGGGATCGCCATCGGCGAGGTCCGCATCACGGACCGGCGCCGGGTGCCGGTGACCGAGGTGGTGGTGGCGCACGAGGAGATCCCGGGAGAGGTGGCACGCTTCGCCAAGGCGATCGAGCGGGCCAAGGGGGAGCTCTGCGCCCTCAAGGACCAGCTCTCCAGCACCCACGGCCCGGAACACCTCTGTGTCATCGACGCGCACCTGATGCTTTTGGACGATACCATGCTGGTGGGCGAGACCACCCAGTACATAGAACGGCTCGGCATCAACGCCGAAGGGGCGCTCAAAAGGACCCTGACGCGCTTCAAGTCCTTCTTCGACGGGGTGGAGGACGACTACCTGCGCGAGCGCGGCAACGACGTGGAGACGGTGGTCGAGCGGGTGCTCAGGAACATGGTAGGGCAGAAGCAGGAGTCCATCGCCAAGATCGAAGGGAAGGCGATCGTGGTGGCCCACGACCTCTCCCCGGCGGACATCCTGCAGATCGACAAGGAGAAGGTGATCGGCTTCATCACCGACCTGGGGGGAAGACCTCCCACTCCTGCATCCTGGCGCGCGCCTTCGAGATCCCGGCAGTGGTGGGTCTGGAGCGGGCCACGCTCGAGGTGGGGGAGGGCGATACCCTGATTGTCGACGGCGCCACCGGCGTGGTCATAGTCAACCCGGGCGTCGAGCAGTTCAGGGACTACCTGCAGAAAAAGCAGCGCTACGAGTACGTGGAAAGGGAACTGCTGAAGCTGCGGGACCTGCCGGCCGTGACTCTCGACGGCCACCGGATGCGGCTAAAGGGGAACGTCGAGTTCATCGAGGAAGTGGCCGGCATCCACCGGCACGGCGGCGAGGGGATCGGCCTGTACCGCACCGAGATGCTCTTCTTGAACCGGAGCACGCTTCCCGGCGAGGAGGAGCAGTTCGAGGCCTACGCGGCGCTGGTGAAGAATATGGCCCCGCAACCGGTGACCATCAGGACGCTGGACATAGGCGGCGACAAGTGCCTTACCGACCTGGAACTTACCGACGAGATGAACCCGGCCCTGGGGGTAAGGGCGATCCGCTTCTCGCTGCGTCAGCCCGAGGCCTTCAAGGCCCAGCTCCGGGCCATCCTCCGGGCCAGCGCCTTCGGCGAAGTCCGCCTCTTCTTCCCCATGGTCTCCGGGGTGGCCGAGGTACGCGCCGCCAAGGCGCTCCTGGAGGAAGCAAAATCAGAGCTGCGCGGGCGCCATCCGTTCGATGAAAAGATCCAGGTCGGCATCATGATCGAGATCCCGTCGGCCGTGGTCATCGCCGACCTCTTAGCCGCGGAGGTCGACTTCTTCAGCGTCGGCACCAACGATCTCATCCAGTACACCCTCGCCATCGACCGCACCAACGAACATTTGTCCTCGCTTTACGAGCCGTTGCACCCGGCGGTGCTCCGTTCCCTGAAGATGGTGGTGGACGCGGCCCACGGCGCGGGAATCGACGCCTGCATCTGCGGCGAGATGGCGGGGGAGCCGGAGTACCTCCCGGTCCTTCTCGGTCTCGGCTTCGACGAGCTTTCCATGAACGCGGTCTCCATACCGCGGGTCAAGAAGATCCTGCGCCGCTGCAGCATGGAGGAGGCCCGCCAGGTCGCCTCGCGCGCCCTTTCCTTTTCGACCGCGGCCGAAGCGGACGCCTACTTGAAGGGAGAGATAGCGGCACGCTTCTCCGAAAGCTTCGATTGACCCTTTTGTTTACTGCGTTTCGCTAAGCACCAAAAGCGCCAGCTCCACCCCGAGCGCCAGGTTTGCCCCCGCTACCTTGGAGTTCCGCGCCAGCCGGATGAACTGCGGTACCAGCGAAGGTCTCTTGGCCAGGGTGAGCACGAGCCGCCACGGGCTCAGGTTCAGCTCCGAGTCGCAGATCTCGGCGATGTCGAAGCCAAGTTCTTCCTCTGCCGGGTCGCTCACCCCTCTGAGCGCCACTGCTTCGATTCCGGCTTTTTCGGCCTCCCGGAACACCGCAGCACTCTCCATTTCCAGCACCGGTTCGTGAATCGATCCCTCCAGCGTCTGCGCGAGCGCGCGCTTGTTCACCACACCGGTGGCGGTGATGAAGGAGCCGGGCCGGGAAGAGAGCCCGTGTTTGCGGCAGCTTTCCAGGATCGGGGAGGTCAGCGGCAGAGGAGGTGTGAGCACCTCGCTCAGTCTCCCCCCGGCAAGCGCGAAGACCCGCTCGGCCAGCACCAGGTCGCCTACGGTTAGGCCGGGGAGCACGCCGCCGCAGAACCCGAAGTTGAGGATCACATGCGGCGAGGCGCTCCGGATCAGGGTTGCCGTGGCAAGAGCCGCGTGGTCGGGCCCCATCCCGGATTCGATCAGGGCGACGCGGGTACTGCCGCAGTCGAAGCGGTACAGGTTGAACCCGGAGATCTTTTCCTTCTGGAACCGCCGCACCCGTCGCAAAAGCGGGGCTATCTCCTGGGGCATGGCGGCCACCGCCCCGAGGCACTCTGTCTTCATGGCCAGGCGCTCCTGTAGTTTGGTTCGCGCACTTTAACAGAGCGGGGCTTTTGCCGCAATGTCAAAGAGGGTTAACTTGACAAACTGGATGCGCCGACATATAGTCAGGCCTCTAATTTTTGTGTGATACTGCTAATCTGGAGGGTGAATCATGAAGCCGCTATTTCTGAACCCGCCGACCTTCGAGGACTTCGACGGGGGGGCCGGTGCGCGCTACCAAGCCTCCCGCGAGGTTACCTCCTTCTGGTTTCCCGGCTGGCTTACCTATCCCGCAGGGATGATCCCCGGAGCCCGGGTCGTGGATGCCCCGGTGCAGCGGCTCGATCTCGATGCCTGCCTGAAGATCGCCAAAGAGTTCGACATGGTGGTGATGTACACCTCCACCCCGACGCTCGCCATCGACGTAGAAACCGCCCGCCGCGTCAAGGCCCAGAACCCCGCCACCGTCACGGTGCTGACCGGCCCCCACGTGAGCGTCCTCCCCGAGGAATCGCTTCGCTTCGCCGCCGGCGCCGTCGACATAGTCTGCCGCGGCGAGTTCGACTACTCCACCAAGGAGCTTTGCGAAGGGAAGCCGCGTGCGGAGGTGGAGGGCATCAGCTTTCTGCAGGACGGGAAGGTGGTGCACACCAAGGACCGCCCCCCCATCGCCGACCTCGACAGCCTCCCCTTTGCAAGCCAGGTCTACCATCGCGACCTTCCCATCGATGAGTACGTCATCCCGCATTTCCGGCACCCTTACGTCTCCATCTACGCCTCCCGCGGCTGCCCCTCGCGCTGCATCTACTGCCTGTGGCCCCAGACCTTCTCCGGGCGGACCCTGAGGAAGAGGAGCCCGCAGAACGTGTATGAAGAGGTGCGCTGGATCAAGGAGAACCTCCCCCAGGTGAAGGAGATCTCCTTCGACGACGACACCTTCACCGCCGACCGCGAGCACGCCAAGGCGATTGCCCGGGCCATCAAGCCGCTCAACGTCTCCTGGGTGATCAACGCGCGGGCCAACTGCGACTACGAGACGCTCAAGGAGTTGCGCGACGCCGGGATGCACCACGTGGTGGTCGGCTACGAGACGGGGAACGAGCAGATCCTGAAGAACATCAAGAAAGGGGTCACCAAGGCGCAGGCCATCGAGTTCACCCGCAACTGCCACAAGCTCGGCCTCACCATACATGGCGCTTTCGTGCTGGGGCTCCCCGGGGAGACCAGGGAGACCATCAAGGAGACCATCGCCTACGCCATAGATCTCAACCTCACCTCGATCCAGGTCTCGCTCGCCTCCCCCTATCCCGGCACCGAGTTCTACGATATGGCGCTCAAGGAGGGGTGGATCGCCTCGGACAGCTTCCTGGATGCCAGCGGGCACCAGAAATGCGTCATCAACTATCCCGACCTCTCCAATAAGGAGATCTTCGACGCGGTCGAACTCTTCTACAACAAGTTCTATTTCCGCCCCCGTTACATCGCGCGCAGCCTCTTCAGCATGCTGGTCGACTCCGCCCAGCGCAAGAAGCTTCTCAAGGAGGGGGCGCAGTACCTAAGCTACATGAGAAAGCGCAAGCAGACCTGCGCCTAGGAAGTCGATGAAAGAGCTAGTGATCAACGCGGACGACTTCGGTCTTTCCAATGGCGCCAACGAGGGCGTCTATCGGGGGTGGGAGGACGGGGTACTGACCAGCGCCTCGCTCATGGTCGGGGGGGACGCCTTCGACGAGGCTGTGGCGTACGCCCGCGCCAATCCACTCCTGCAGGTCGGGCTGCACCTGACCCTGGTGCAGGGAAGCGGCGTGCTGACGCAACACGGACTGCCGCCGTTGACCGACGCAAGCGGCTGCTTCGGCGACGACCCGGTGCTGGCGGGGATGCGTTTTTTCTTCCTGAAGCCCTTGAGAAAGAAGCTGCACCAGGAGATCGAGGCGCAGATCCGGAAGTGCCTCGATGCCGGGGTGGAACTTTGCCACATCGACGGGCACCTGAACATCCACATGCACCCGGTGGTGTTCGACATCCTCTGCGAGCTGATGCCGCGCTATGGCATCAAAAGCTTCCGGCTCACCCGGGAGAACTTGGCTGCGAACCTCGCCCTCGACCGAAAGAGGGTCGTCGGGAAATGCGCCGACGCCTTCATCTTCGCCTCGCTCGCCAAGCGCTGCCGCCCGATGCTCGACCGGCTCGGTATCCGGTACGCCGCCGAGGTGAAGGGGCTGCTCAATTCGGGGCGGATGACGGAACAGTACCTGCTGCGGGCGCTGGAGGGCGTGGGGGAAGGTCTCACCGAGATCTATTTCCATCCAGGCCGCCGTCCCTGCGAGACGCTGGAGCGCCGGATGCCGGATTACCTGCACGACCAGGAACTGGCCGCTTTGACCAGTCCGAAAACGGCGCAGAAGCTGGCCCAGTTGGGGATACGGCTCAGAAATTACCGTGGAGAGGAAAAGACGTATGCTTAAGACCGTTGTGGTCATGCTGATGGCGGTCACCGCCGGAACCATCGGGGACGTGCTGCTCGCCAGCGGCATGAAAGAGCTGGGCGATCTCTCTACCATGAATTTCAGGGGGATACTGAAAGTCTCCCAGCAGGCGCTGACCACGCCGAAACTGGTGCTGGGAACCGCGATGCTCGCCATCTTCTTCTTCCTGTGGCTCGCGGTCCTATCCTGGGAAGACTTATCCGTGGCGCTGCCGATGCAGGCCTTAAACTATATACTGGTGGCCTTTTTGTCTCAGTACTTCCTGCACGAGATAGTGAGCCCCATGCGCTGGGCCGGAACCATCCTGGTGGCGGTCGGCGTTATAATGATAACCAAGAGTTCCGGCGCCTAATCTTCTTTTAAGACGATCATAGAAGAAGCGCCTGTCGTGGGTAGCTGTGTAACATTAGATAAAACCTAGGCTTTTTCCCTTGAAAAATAATTCCAAGTGGATATAAGCTGTAGTCATGAAAATTTCCGTCCTCATTATACTGGCCGCATTACTCATTCCCCTGCATGCTTTTCCCGCCTCAGCCTTCAGCAACAACGAAAAGCTGGTCTACGACGTAAGTTGGACCGGCTTGAAGGCCGCCACCTCCGTGCACGAGGTTTCCACCAAAGGAAACGAGATGCACATCGTTTCCACCACGCGCTCCAACTCTTGGATCGACACCTTCTTCAAGGTCGACGACCGCGCCGAATCCGTGATCATCCGCGGCAGCGGCGACCGCTTCGGGACCCCGAAGTACTCCCGCAACAAGATCCAGGAGGGGAGCCACCGCAGGTTGAAAGAGGCCTTCTTCGACCCGCAGGAGTTAAAGGTGGAGTCGCGGAACCTTTTGGATAAGTCCAAGCATGTCGACAAGATCAGCGCCAATACCTTTGATTCCCTTTCCTGCGTCTACTACGTCAGGACCCTGGAGCTGGTCCCCGGGAGGTCCGTCTACGTCGACATCTACGACTTCAACACGCTCTGGAATACCGAAGTGAAGGTGCTCAGGCGCGAGGAAATCAGCACCCCGCTGGGCAGGTTCAAGACCATCGTGGTGAAGCCGATTATGAAGGCCGAAGGTTATTTCTCCCGTACCGGCGACGTCACCGTCTGGCTTACCGACGATTCCCTGCGTATCCCGGTGAAGATGACCACCAAGGTGAAAATCGGCAAGATCACCGCCACCATTTCCGGCGGCAGTTACTGGCCCGCCAACGGCGACCGCACCGCCAGCAACTAGAACCAAAGACGCCAATAGAGACAGCACCGCAAAAAAAAACAAAGAAGGGCCGGCAAAGCAGCTACAAGCTGACCCGCCGGCCCCTTTTCGTTGAGCCTTCGGTAGGTGGTGTTTCGTTGTCAATTGTCAATCGTCAATTGTTAATTGCTATCCTAGAATTCCGCGTGCCTCGGCGTCCTGGGGAAAGGAATCACGTCCCTGATGTTCTCCATCCCGGTCAGGTACATGATCAGCCTTTCGAACCCGAGGCCGAACCCCGCATGCGGGGTCGAGCCCCAGCGCCTGGTGTCGAGGTACCAGGAAAGCGACTCCGGCTCGATCCCGACCTCCATCATCCGGCCGATCAGCGGCTCTAACCGCTCCTCGCGCTGGCTCCCCCCGATGATCTCTCCCACCTTGGGGACCAAGAGGTCCATGGCGGCGACGGTCCTGCCGTCGTCGTTGAGCCTCATGTAAAATGCCTTGATGTCCTTGGGGTAGTTCATTATGAAGACCGGGCCGCCGACCACCTGCTCGGTCAGGTAGCGCTCATGCTCGGACTGCAGGTCGAGCCCCCACTCCACCGGAAACTGGAAGGAGACCGGCGCCTTCTTGAGCCGCTCGATCGCCTCGCCGTAATCCATCCTGGCGAAGGAGGCCTGCGCCACCCCCTCTATCCGCTCGATGAGCCCCTTGTCGATCTGTGCGTTGAAGAACCGCATGTCGTCGTCGCAGTTGTCCAGCGCGAAGCGGCAGAGCCTTTTCAGAAAGGCCTCGGCCAAGTCGGCGTCGTCGGAGAGGTCGGCGAAGGCCATCTCCGGCTCGATCATCCAGAACTCGGCGGCGTGCCGCGCCGTGTTGGAGTTTTCCGCGCGGAAGGTGGGGCCGAAGGTGTAGATGTCGGAGAAGGCCTGGGCGAAGAGTTCCCCCTCCAGTTGCCCGCTCACGGTAAGGCCGGTGGCTTTAGCGAAGAAGTCCTGCGCGAAGTCGATCTCACCCTCGACCCGGGGCGGGTTGTTCAGGTCCAGCGTGGTGACGCGGAAGAGTTCCCCCGCCCCCTCGCAGTCGTTGGCAGTGATGATGGGGGTGTGCACGTATAGAAAGCCGCGCTCGGCGAAGAAGCGGTGCACCTCCTGGGCCAGCGCCGACCGGACGCGGAACACGGCGCCGAAGGTGTTGCTGCGCACCCTCATGTGGGCGATGGTGCGCAGGTATTCGAAGCTGTGCCGTTTTTTCTGCATCGGGTATTCCTGGTCCGCCGTACCCACCACTTCTACCGAGAGCGCCTTCAGCTCCAGTTCCTGCCCCGCTGCAGGCGACTCCTGCAGCACGCCGGTCACGGTGAGCGCGCTTCCTGTGCCAAGCGCGGCAACCTCTGCATAATTGGCAAGCTCCGGCTCGGCCACCACCTGTATCCCCGCCAGTGTCGATCCGTCGTTCAGGGAGATGAAGGTCACTCCCTTGCCGGTCCGCACCGTCCTCGCCCACCCCTTGAGCAGTAAAGTCTCGCCCGGCCGTCCCTCGCTCAGTGCCTGTTTTACCCTGGTTCTCGCTGTCATGTGAGCCGCTCCGCTGGTAGATTTTAATGACCATTTATAGCATACAGGTCAGGCCACAGCAAAAGCATAGTTGACAATCCACCCGGGGTTCGTATAGGTTTGCTCCCTATGATGAAGAGTATTTTCGCCCTATTGCTTTGCCTGTTCCTGATGGCGCCGGCCGCTTCCGGCAAAGAGCCCGGTTTCGGAGGAGTCGGTATCGACGGCGTCCCCAGGGCCGACGGCACCATCGTGGTGAGGCAGCTGGTGGCTGGCGGGCCGGCGCATCTGGCCGGAATCAAGGCGGGGGACGTGATAACCCAGGTGGACGGGACGCCGACTGTTGGGAGCGACTTCAAGTTCATCGTAGAGCGCAGGCTGCGCGGGCGGGCCGGAAGCCCCGTGCTCATCCTGGTGCGGCGGCCGGGGAACCCGAAGACGCTCAGTTTCAACATGGTGCGGCGGCAGTTGAAGCTTGATGGGGCCGGGAAAAAAGGTACCCAAAAGGGGGAGTGACATGCGTAGATTCATGACAACAGCATTGGCGGTTTTCCTTCTGCTTCCGCTTTCGGGCCTAGCCGCGGGGCAGATGCCGCAGAGCCCGCTAGGTCAGCACGCTCCGGCGCAGAAGTATCCCAAGGTAGTACTGTTCTCGACCTCGTGGTGCCCGCACTGCAAGGCCGCGAAGGAATTTTTCACCCGCAACGACATCCCCTTCATCAACCGCGACGTCGAACTCGACAGCGATGCGATGGAGCTTTTGACCGGGAAGTACAAAAGCCAGGGAGTGCCGGTCATCGTGATTGGGGATGACGCCCAGGTGCTGAAGGGATTCGACGAGGGGCGGGTGCGAAAGGCCTTGGATCAATACCGGAAGAAGTAACCTGGCGGGCAGCATGAGAGGCACACGAAGGGGGGCGCGATGCGCTCCCTTTTTTTATCCCTGCACTTCGGCCTCTTCGGCCAGAACCTCCAGAAGGACCTCCACCAGGCGCGGCGCCAGGTGGTTTCCCTTCATCTCGTTCATGGTCCCGATCGTCTCGTCACGGGTGAATCCCTTGCGGTAGGGGCGGTCCATGGTCAGGGCGTCGCAGATGTCGGCGGTCGCCACTATCTGCGCCTCGATCGGTATCCGGTCTCCGTCCAGCTTCTGTGGGTACCCCTTGCCGTCGTAGCGTTCGTGGTGGTAAAGGACGATGTTCTGCACCGTCTTCGATAGGTTCGCCTTGCGCACCACCTCGCATCCCCATTCCGGGTGCTTCATCACGACCTGAAACTCCTCGTCGGTCAAGCCGCGCTCCGCGTTCAGGATCGCCTCAGGCACCCCGATCTTGCCGCAGTCGTGCAACCAACTGCCGTACCTGATCTCCTGCTTTATCTCCTCGGACACCCCCAGCCGCTCCGCGATTTTAATGGCGAGGGTGGCCACGCGATCGCAGTGCCCCTTGGTGGAGGCATCCTTCAGCTCGATGGTCTGCGCCAGCGAGAACAGGATGAACTCGTCCTCGCGCTTGAGCGACTGCAGCACGCGGTACCTGCGGATGCCGTCTTTCACCGCACGCAGCATGTCCGCCTTCTTCCACGGCTTGAGCACGAAACGAAAGACTTCGCCGCTGTTGATGGCGGCCAGTGTGGTGGAGAGGTCGGCGCTTCCGGTCATCATGATCTTCACCGTGTGCGGCGAGACCTCCTTGATCTTTGACAGCAGTTCTATTCCACGCATCCCCGGCATCTCGTTGTCCGAAATGACTACGGCGACATTCTGCTCCTCGACGATCTTCAGCGCCTCCAGTGCGGACGCAGCAGTCAGTACGTTGAGCCCCCTGTTCTCGAAGACCCCTCTGGTGTAGGCGAGGTAGCTTCTCTCGTCATCGACGAAAAGGATGGTTTCGCGTTCTTGTTTGTTGGGCATTGGTTTATCTCCGGCAGGCACAGTTCATTAAGCAGTGTGCCTTGTACTTATCGGCAGAAGTTCCCATGAGAAAAGGGAAAAAAATTAAGGCTGGCGATCTCGGTGATATTTCAGCGGGAAGCTGCGCTTGGCGCCGCTTGACACGCTAGGCAAGAGCGGTACCATGCATCTGGGAGCTGTAATTAAAACGACGCCGGTTTTGTTTTCTTAATTTCTCGATCTTCGGGAAGAGCTGGCAAAGGGGTAGACCATGCTGATAACGAAGACCTGGTACACCATCTCGGAAGCGGCCCAGAAATTCGGGGTGGAAGAGGAGCGGCTCAGGGTGTGGATCGAGGAGGGGGTGATCCGGACCGAGGAGGAAAATGGGGTGGTCCGGGTAAACGGGGACGACTTGGAATTGAAGATCGAGGAACTGACCGGGATATAGCCGTTAAAATGGAAAAAGCCCTGCTGGCCCTTAAGCTCATGAGCGTGCTGCCGATATAGTTCCTGTGCCCACCAACGCAGGGGGGCAACGGTAACAACGGAGGTGGCGCCATGGGGGAGATGTACGTACCCGTCAGCATAGAAAGCATCCAGGCCGATCTTTTCCCGGATGTGGCCCTTTACATCAGAAGTGGTGAAAAATACATCCTTTACAAGAGCCATGGCCGCAATTTCACCGCCAGCGACCAGGAACGGCTCATGGAAAACAAGGTGGAGTTCCTCTTCGTAAGTCCGGCCGACCTGGAGGTGATCACGACCTTCATGGAGAACAACGCCGAGCGCGTGTTGAAGGACAATACGCTGCAGGCGAAGACCAAGGGAAAGATCATCTACCAGACCTCCATCAACTTCGTGGGGGACATCTTCGAACACCCAGAGAAGGTCTCGGATTTTTCCCGTAGCAAGCGGCTGGTGGAAAACCTGCTGCAGTACCTGGCCAGCGACCGCGATTCCTTCAATTCCCTGGAAAGCGTGATGGCCCACAACTACTACACCTTCGTGCACAGCCTGCAGGTGACCGCGCTGTCGGTGCTGCTGCATGCGGAGGCCTACCTTCTGTCCCACGACGAAATGCTCGACGTCGGTATCGGGACTCTCCTGCACGATTTCGGCAAGGTATTCGTTGCGCCAGCGATCCTGAACAACGAAGGGAAGCTCTCCAAGGCCGAGATCGAGGAATACCGCAAGCATCCGGAAGAGGGGTACCAGTACCTCAAGAAAAACACCAGGCTTTCCGAGATCTCCCTCGGAGTCGTGCGCTGTCATCACGAGCGCAACAACGGCAACGGGTATCCCCAGGGGCTGAAAGGGCCGGCCATTTCCCGCAGCGCGCAGGTCGCCGCCATCTGCGACGTCTACTGCACCTTAACCATCGACCGTGCCTGCCGTAAGGCCCTCAGTTCCGCCATTGCCGTCTCCATCATGAAGCAGGAGATGAAGGGCTCGTTCAACGAGCGGCTGCTCGATGTACTGGAAGGGATCGTCTGCACCGAAAACCCGGCGCAGTTCTTGTGAACCAATTGACAATTGACAATGGACAATTGACAACGAAATACAAACCACTACCACGCAGCGGGCAGTGTCCAGTCCAACTTGAAGCATTGGGGATAATGAAAAAGGGACGGGCCTGGCGCTAGTTATGAATACCACGGCATTTAGTTGTCAATTATCAATTGTCAATTGTCAATTGGTTTAAGACCAAGCGTCAATTGCCAATTGAACCTCAGGAGGTTGCCTTGAGCAGTATCACGTTCGAAGAAATCATGTTCACCATCATGTCCGCCACGCAGGATACCTTCAAGAGCTACATGAACACAGACATCTTCGCGGGGAAGGTGGAAAAGAAGATAAACCCGCTGCATAGCGACGTGGTCGGCATCGTCGGGGTCGCCGGAGACCGGGTCGGCTACATCCTCTTCGCCACCGAGAAAGGGTCGGCCGAGCAGATAGCGAAGGAACTCATGATGATGGACGAGGCGGACGACGAATCGATCAACGACGCGGTGGGCGAGGTGGTCAACAACATCGCCGGCGTGTTCAAGACCAAGTACCACGAGCAGTACGGCAGCGTGGCGCTGGGACTTCCCCTGGTACTCTCCGGCCGCCTGAGGCCGATCACCGACCCTCCCGAGCAGGCGGCTAGCGACGGGAGCATGGTGGTTCAATGCAAGGGGGTAACCATCCCCTTCACCACCATGGACGGCAGGCTCACGTTCCGGGTCATGGTCTACATGTAACGGCTGGGGCTAGGGGCTAGGGGCTGGATAGACTGCACGGCCACCGGTCCTGTTTATACGGCTCCTCCTCAGCTACTCCTCCAACGGAAAAGCCCCCGCTGCCTTGACGGCAACGGGGGCTTTTCCGTTTCGCTGTTACAGCTTGGGGGCCGTAGCCCTAGGCGCGAAGGCGCCTAGATGCCCAGCTGCTTGAAGAAGTCGTTCCCCTTGTCGTCCACCAGGATGAACGCCGGGAAGTCCTCAACCTCTATCTTCCAAACCGCCTCCATGCCGAGCTCGGGGAAGTCGATGCACTCGACCTTCTTGATGTTCTCCTCGGCCAGGATGGCAGCCGGGCCGCCGATGGAGCCCAGGTAGAAGCCGCCGTGCTTCTTACAGGCGTCGGTGACCTGCTGGGAGCGGTTGCCCTTGGCGATCATGATCATGGAGCCGCCGTTTGCCTGCAGGAGGTCGACGTAGGAGTCCATGCGACCGGCGGTGGTGGGGCCGAAGGAGCCGGAGGGCTTCCCTTTCGGGGTCTTCGCCGGGCCCGCGTAGTAGATCGGGTGGTTCTTCAGGTACTCGGGAAGCGGCTTGCCGGAGTCGAGTATCTCCTTGAACTTGGCGTGGGCGATGTCGCGGCCGACCACGATGGTTCCGGAGAGGAGCAGCGGCGTGGAGACCGGGTGCTTGGTCAACTCGGCAAGGACGTCCTTGAGCGGCTGGTTCAGGTTGATCCTGACGCCGTGCTCGTGCTTGCCGCGGAAACGCTCGGGGATCAGGCGGCCCGGGTTGTCGTCCATCTGCTCGACCCAGATCCCTTCCTTGTTGATCTTCGCCTTGATGTTGCGGTCAGCGGAGCAGGAGACCCCCATGCCGACCGGGCAGGAGGCGCCGTGGCGGGGCAGGCGGACGATGCGCACGTCGTGGGCGAAGTACTTGCCGCCGAACTGCGCGCCGATGCCGGATTCCTGGGCCGCCTTGAGGAGCTGCTGCTCGAGCTCGACGTCGCGGAACGCCTGGCCACCGTCGTTGCCGGAGGTGGGGAGGGCGTCCAGGTATTTGGCGCTGGCGAGCTTCACGGTCTTCAGGCACGCCTCGGCGGAGGTGCCGCCGATGGCGAAGGCCAAGTGGTACGGCGGGCAGGCCGCGGTCCCGAGGGTCTTCATCTTGGCGACCAGAAACTTGATCAGGCTGTCCGGGTTAAGGAGCGCCTTGGTCTCCTGGTAGAGATAGGTCTTGTTGGCGGAGCCGCCCCCCTTGGCCATGAAAAGGAACTTGTACTCGGCCCCTTTGGTCGCGTAGACGTCGATCTGGGCCGGGAGGTTGGTGCCGGTGTTGATCTCCTTGTACATGTCCAGAGCCACGGTCTGGGAGTAGCGCAGGTTCTCCTCGGTGTAGGTCTTGTAGACCCCCTTGGAGAGGTACTCCTCGTCGTTGGCGCCGGTCCAGACCTGCTGCCCTTTCTTGCCCATGACGATGGCGGTGCCGGTGTCCTGGCAGATGGGGAGTTCGAGCTGCGCTGCGACCTCTGCGTTTCTCAGGAAGGCGAGGGCGACACCCTTGTCGTTTTGGGAGGCTTCCGGGTCGGCGAGGATCTTGGCTACCTGCTCATTGTGCTCCGGGCGCAGCATGAAGGAGAGGTCCTTCATGGCGGCGTTGGCCGCGATGGTAAGCGCCTCGGGCGCCACCTTGAGGATCTCCTGCCCCTCGAAGTTGGACACCGACACGTACTGCTTGGAATCCGGGATCAGGCGGTACTTGGTGCTGTCCGGTCCGAGCGGGAAGGCTTCCTGGTACTTGAACTCTGGAGTTGCCATCGATTCTCTTCTCCTTTTGCTGGGATGATGGTGACAATCTACTCTATCGGCTCCTGCCGGGACTGAAGGCAGGAAAAATTTGTATACAGTATCCCGGAATATATTGCAAAAGGCTCACTTTGTCGAGAGGGAATTGAAGCCAAGCGCGCCCCTGGAGCAGAAAAGCCCCCCTGCCGGGCGGAGGGGGGCTTTCATGAACTGCGGCGGGAGGCGGAGCTCTCCGTCTACTTGGGAGAGCCGAACACCTTCATGGTACGGGGCGGGGTGATGCGGTACTCTATCCTCCCTCCGGTCCCGACCGGGACCTTGGGGAGGGCAGGCGAGACCACGGTCGGGTCGACGGCAATCCCGTTCAGGACGAAATACACCATCTGCCTCTGCATGAGCCTGAGCGTTTCCGGCGAGCCGGCGAGGTCGATGAAGGAGCCGTGCTTGGCGTCCGGCTGGTCGAACTGGAAGTACCCTTCGCGGGGGGCGGTCGCCGTCGCGCTCCCGGCGGCGGGCGCCACCTTGGGGACCGGCAGGCCGCCGGCGAGGGTCATCATGAAGGGGGCGGGGACCCGCCCGGAGAGGTAGCTCAACTGGTCGAAGCCCGGTGCCGTCGCCCGCGCCTCCGGGGTTCCCAGCACCTCGCGCCCCCCAAGCGCGTTGCCGAGATAGCGCGTGCTGGAGTTGGGGATGACTATGTCGCCGTTAGTAGGGCGGCCTGAGGCGTCGAAGCTCGTGCTGGTCGCCTCCTGCATCAGGACCCTTCCGGAGAGGCGCGACGGCAGCGGAGTCCCGTTCGCTAGGTTGGGAAGCGGCGTGGTCATGGTGGCCGGGTCGGCCGGGTCGACAACCGACTGGGTGAGCTGGAAGAACTGGTGGTAGAGCGGCGTCCCCGGCTCGATGCCGTGAGCCGCGAGCCCGGCGACGATTCCCGGGCCGAAGTCGGGGCTGTCCCTCAAGAGGTAGGCGACGCGGCCGCCGGGGACGTTCAGGAGCCCTTTCATGTCGGCGTCGAGCGTTGCCTGCGTGTAGGGAGGGGTACCCGGCGCTGCCGACAAGGTGGTGTTCCCGGCGAGGAAGTAGGCGCCGACGATGGCGCCCAGGCTCATGCCGACGAACTTAGGTTTCACGAGCGGGTTGGGGGCGTTGGCCCCGAGCGCCGCGAACCCCTGCGAGGCGAGCGCCGGGTCGAAGGAGGGGGGGGCCGCCACCAGTTCTAACCGGTGCAGGTTCAAGGCCGCCTGCTGTATGTTGGTGCGGGTGGCAAGCGGCGCGCCGAGCGCTATGAAGTCCTCCCCCCATGCGGTGCCGGTCGTGTGCCCCGGGAGGGCGAGTGCGCCATGCAGCGGGAGGTCGATGGCGACCACAGCGAAACCCGCCCCAGTGAGACTCCCGGCCAGGGCGATGACGTCCTCCTTGGGGCGGTTGATGCTGGGCTGGTAGATGGCGAGCGGCCATCCCCCTGCAGGGGGAGCGCCGGCCGGTGCGAGGTACACGAAGGGGATCTGGCGCTCGGAGTGGTAGAAGCCGGTGAGCCTGTGCGTCGCCGGATCTCTGAACGGCTGCAGCACGGCGCTGGCCGCGCTGTAGCGCCCGAAGGGGAGGTTGAGATTCATGGTAGTACTCCCGCGCGCGACCGTAGGGCTCACCGAGATATCGGCGCTGGTGAAGCTGCCGGTCGCGACGGCGCCGACGCTCGCCGGTGGGGAGGCGCTGAGACCTGTCCCCGCAAGCACAGCTGACCAGTAACCCTGCGGGGTAAGGCCGGCTGGGGTGGTTACGGTGACCGAGTTGAGGCCGGCGCCGATCCAGTTCTTGCCGGGAAGCCCCCCGGGCACCCCGCTCCCCGCGGCGAAGGCGCGCAAGGCGCTCTCCACCGGGACGATACTTGCCACCGGCGCCGCCGGGTCCGTGGCTATGAACTGCGCGGCGGTGGTATTGAAGCGCCCGATCAGCGCGACCTGGTCCCGGCTCGACACGCTGGTTTGAGCCGGGGCGGCGGTGAGATCGTCGAGGACCTTCCGGTATCCGGAGAAGACGACGTTGCCGGCCTGGTCGGTGCGGTTGGCGCGGATTGCCTCCAGCGGCTGGAACGGCCCTGCCAGCGGGAGCGGGGACTTGAGGGCTGCGAAGTAGACCGAACTGCTCACCGCGCCGCCGGTCGAGGCGTCCCGCACCCGGTCGGAAACCAGGTAGAGGTAGCGGGTGGCCGGAAGCAGTGGAAACCTCGGGAATAAAGAGACGTCGCTGCTGCCGGGGGTGTAGCTGAAGCTGAAGTTGCCGGTGACATCGGCGAAGCGCAGCGGCTGGTTCTCCGTCGCATCGGGTGCGGGGGTGTCGGCTTGGATCCGGAACACCTTGATGTTGTCGCCGGTGACGCTGGCTGGGACCAGGGGGCTGGCGAACCGGATGTAGATCGGGGCGTTGACGCCGGCGACGGCGCCGCTGCCGCCGACCTCGTAGATGTTGACGTAGGCCAGCGCCTCCAGCGGGCTCATGGGCGTGTTGGGGGGGCGTAGCCCGACGTTGCCGGTAACGGGGTCCGTGTACTGGGTGAGGGGGTCCTTGGCGTTCGCGGTGGCGAGGACGTTGGGGAGCGGGATAGTGCCGCTGGCGGGGTCGAAGAGGGCGGTGTTGGGGCTCGCCTCCTGGGAGACCGCGCCGTCGTAACCGCACCCGGCGAGCGCCAGGAGCAGGATGATGCAGCAAAGCACACGTTGCGTCTGCCTTGTCATATGACCTCCTCGTCTGGCGTCAGAACTTGAAGTTAAGGTTCGCCGCCAGCAGGTAGGCGTCGCTTTTGAAGGTGCCGTTGGACCCGCGCAGCGCAGCCATGTCCTGGTTGTTGACCGTGCGGTCCACGAAGTGCACCCACATGTAGGTCAGGTCGAAGGTGCCCATGCTGTGATGAATGCCGGCACCGACGGCAAAGCTGTGGCGGTCGGCGTCGGGGAGCAGCGGATCGAGGGTGGCGTCGGGAACGGGGGTGTTGTCGAAGGAGTAGCCGGCGCGCAGGTCGAGGACGTCGTTCAGGGAGTATTGCCCGCCGAACTTGTAACCCCAGACGTCGCGCCAGTCTCTCGGGTCCGGGCGGTTGTTGAAGGCGGCAAATTCGGGCGAGTCGAACTCGATCAGCAACTGGTCGAAGCTGCTCCAGCCGGTCCGGGTGGCGTCAAACTCGAGGGTGAGTTTTTCCGTGGGGTGCCAGGCAACGCCCAAGTCCAGGGTGTCGGGGAGGACGATCCGGGTCGAGGCGGCGCTGGTGGCGCGGGCCCTGGTGTAGGGGAAGGGGGCGGCCGCCGTGAAGCCTATGGCACCAAGCCCCGTAGGGGTGGTGGCGAGGAAGTTGGCGTCGCCGTTCACGTCGAGGGTGATCCGGCTCCGGTAGGCGACGCCGAAGCTGTACTGCGGCCGCGGTTTCCAAAGGATCCCGAAGTTGTACCCGACGCCGGTCGCTGTCCCGTCCAGCCCCAGCGAGCCGAGCTCGTAGGCGCCGAACGGAGGAGCCGGCGCGGTGGGATCAATCGCCGGGGCATAGGTCATCTTCTGCAGCGACACTACAGCGTAGGTGACGTCGAGAGCGCCGGCGACGGCCAGCTTCAGGTCGTCGAAGCGGTACGCAACCGTTGGCTGAAAGTTGATCGGTTTGATTGAGGCAGTCTGCACCTGATTCCTGAAGACGCTGGAGTCGTCCCAGCTCTTGGCCAGAGGGTACATGGCGTTGATGCCCAGGCCGAAGGAAAGCGGTAAGCGATCCATGCTGTAGGTGGCGTAGAGGGTCGGCGCCACGACGATGTCCCTTCTGGACTTCTCCGTCACGTGGGTAGTTCCTGTGTCCAGTGGAGGTGTGCCGCTTAGTGGCGTGGTGCCGTGAAACTCGGTCTGGGGCACCAGTATCACCAGCGAGCCCAAGTTCGCCTGCGCGCCGCGCAGAAACGAGATCCCTGCCGGGTTGAAGTACAGCGCGCTCGGGTCGTCCGCCTGCGCCGCGAACGCGTTTCCCATCGCCATCGCCTTGGCCCCCTGCTCGCTCACCTTGAACCCTGCCGCATGGCAGATGCCGGCCGCCCCCAATAAGGCGCAGGCCGCGCCCGCATAGCACACAGATCTTATCATTAGATTCTCCTTGACGACCACGTGACTGAGCCCATATCGCTGCATCGTGAAAGTGCAGCAAAATAGGCCACTTGCGCCTGAGGCTTAGTGCCGTTCTCGGCAGCGGGATTTCCATGTGAAGCCCCGGCCGTCGGCAATAATTAGCATTTGCCAATGCTACAGCCCCCTGTGGTGAAGTCAAGAGAGACGCCGGTGTCCGCGGGAGTGCCTAACTGCCGCCGCCTGACTCAGCTCATATTTAGTTGTTGATCAGTGCACCGTCTTCTCCCGGACCATGCGGCCGAGCATCTGGCGCAGTTCGTCTTCCTCAACGAAGCTGAACAGGTCGCTCCTGCCGAAGGCGACCTCGACGCACCCTCGTCTTTTTTTCAGGGTGACGTCCACCTCGTGGACACCGTTGCCGAGGAGCCCGTAGTAGACCTGGTCCAGGCCGTTGCGGCTCCGGAATGCCTCTTTCCCTCTCATCTCGAAATACACAGCCTGGTCCAGCGCGTCGTTGGTAAGGTAGATCATGGTGCACCTCCTCGTTTTTCTATATCAAACCATGAGGTGGTGACAGATAACGTCGCACATCTAAGGAGAGGCTACCCTCATCCCTCGACCCCCGCCGGGGGAGGAGAAAGTCTTGACAATTGCGCGGCCGGATTGTACGCCTATGTCCTTGAACAACGTGGAGGGGGTGGGGTATGGACGGAGATCGCATCAAATGGGACCAGCGTTACCGCGACGTCGAACGCTTCTTTTCCCTAGGTCCGTCGAGGTTTCTCGCCGATTCATTTGCGCGGGTACTCTCCCTGGTCCGGGGGAGGAGGGCGCTGGACCTCGCTTGCGGCGAAGGGCGCAACAGCATCTATCTGGCGCAGCAAGGCTTCGAGGTGAGCGGCGTGGACATTTCGCCGGTGGGGCTTGAACGGGGGAAGAGGAGGGCGGCGGAGCTGGGCGTCCCGGTGGAGTTCATCGAGGCCGACCTGGATCATTGGCGACCGCAGGAAAGCTACGACCTGATCCTTAACTTCAACTTCCTGATGCGCGACCTGATCCCGGCTTTGATCGAGGCACTCTCGCCGGGCGGGGTGGTGCTGATGGAGACCATACTGGACGCGCCGGGCCTGCAAGGGGAGCACCGGAGGGATTACCTGCTGCAACCTGGGGAGTTGGGGAACATCTTCGAGGAGTTCGAGGGGAAGGTGCTGCTTCTGGAAGAGGACGGCGCTCAGGAGATCCCGGTGGCGCGGGTGCTGTTTCAAAAACGGCTGTAAAAAAAGGGTTGAGTGGGAGCATGCAGCTCCCGGCCTCAACCCATGGAACGATTATCTACCTTATCTATTATCTACTTCGTGCCGACGTAGACGGTGGCGATGCCGCCGGTCAGGTCGAAGTGCCGCACGTCCTTGAATCCCACCTGAGTCATCATCCCTTTGAACACCTCCCTGGAGGGGAACTCCAGGACGGAATCCGGCAGGTATTGGTAGGCGCTGAACCTGGAGAAGGCGCCGCCGATCTTCGGGAGCACCTTCAGGAAGTAGAAGTGGTACAGATCCTTGAACACGGGGAGGGTGGGGGTGGAGAACTCCAGGATGACGATCTTGCCGTCGTTTTTCAGCACCCGGTGCATCTCGGCGAGTCCCTTGATCCGGTCCACCACGTTCCTGATCCCGAAGGAGATGGTGGCTGCGTCGAAGCTCCCGTCGTCGAAGGGGATCTCTTCGCAAGGCGCCACCTGCAGCGTAATGCGGCCGCAATGGCGCGAATCCTTTACCTTCACGCGCCCCAGTTCGATCATCTCGGGGGTGAAGTCGATGCCGACGATGCTGACCGAGGCGGGGGTCTGCGAAGCGATCTCCAGCGCCACGTCCCCGGTGCCGGTGGCGACGTCGAGCACGCGCCCGGACCCGTTAAGCCCGATCTTCTTTACGGCGAAGCGGCGCCAGCGGCGGTCGATACCCAGGGAAAGAAGTCTGTTCAAAAGATCGTAACGCGGGGCGATGCTCCCGAACATGGCGCGTATACGTTCACCCTTTTCCGACAATGCGTACATATTTTCCTACCTTTTTGGTGCGTGAAATGCTATAAATTTTAGCCCCTTCCCCTAGCGGACAGGGTTAGCGAGCTTTGATTTTTAACATAAAGCGCCCCCTCTTGCCAGTAAAAAGCGGCCTCCCTCTTCCACGGATTCTCTGCAAATGCGGTTTCCGGACAGAGCCGGCACGCCGCCTGCCCCGGCAGGGCAGCTCACTCCCCGGCGTCATCTCCTCAAGGAGGAAACCGTTGCTCCCGCATTTCCGGCCCCAGGACATCGCAGACATCCTCATCATGACCTTCCTGGTCTACCAGCTTTACAGCTGGTTCAAGAACTCGAAGGCGCTCCAGGTCGTATTGGGGCTGCTGTTTTTGGGGGTGATCTACTTCATCACCAAGAACCTCGGGTTGTTCATGACCAGCTGGATCCTGCAGGAGCTGGGAACCGTGCTGCTGGTGCTCTTGATCGTGGTGTTCCAGGCGGAGATCCGTCAGGCCCTTTACCGGCTGAGCCTGTTGCGCAACTTCTTCGACCGCGAGGAGAGCGCCTTGCGCATCGACCTCCTGGAGTTCTCGGCCACCGTCTTCTCCCTGGCCTCGCAGCGCATCGGGGCGCTGGTCGTTTTCCAGCGCGAGGAACTGCTGGACGACCACATCCTGCACGGCGTCCCCTTGGACTCCCTGGTGAGCGGCTCGCTGATGACCAGCATCTTCATCCCCTCCTCGCCGCTGCATGACGGCGCGGTACTGATCAAGGACAACAGGGTTTCGCTCGCCTCTTGCCACCTGCCGCTGTCGGTAAGCGCGGACGTGCCGCAGCACCTGGGAACCAGGCACCGGGCCGCACTCGGGCTGTCGGAGCGCTCAGACGCCGTGATCGTGGTGGTTTCCGAGGAGCGGGGGGAGGTCTCCCTTTCCCTTGCGGGCGAACTGCAGCCGATGGCCTCCGCCGCGCAGCTCCACGGAAAACTCACCTCGCTGCTGCAGCCCCTATCTCCCGAGGAACAAAGGGTGGGGCTCAAGTCCCGGCTCTTCGCCAACCTCTGGCCCAAGGTGGCCATCCTCTGCATGGTGGTTGTCTGCTGGCTGCTGATCACCTTCCGCCAGGGGGAGATCCTGACCATAACCGCGCCGGTCACCTTCCACAACCTCCCCGACTCGCTCACCTTGACTCGCAGCTATCCGGACCAGGTCGATCTGCAGCTCAAGTCGTTTTCGAACCTCGTCTCCCCGAAACAGCTCGACATCGTGGTGGATCTCGACCTTTCCAAGGTCAAGGAAGGGAACAACAACATACAGATCAGCAAGGAGCTGATCAAGCTTCCGCCGGGGGTCGTGGTGGTCAACATGGACCGCTCCCTGATCCGTGTTACGGCCGAGCGCAAGCCCTTGAGGGAGGAAAAACGACGTCGTTAAATAGCTGTATTCATTGTTACTTTAAAAAATATTTCCTAGCAATACGATCATTAGGTTGACAGGGCGCAACTTTTGTTATACAAATTTAAGGCCTTGCGGTATTTTCTAAAACAATGAAGGAGGATTCATGATAAAATGCGTCAAGCTAATAGCCTTATGCCTTCTCATGCTCTCCGTCCCTTCGCTCGCCTTCGCTGCCAAGACCCATCGCGTTAAAAAGCACGAAACCCTATATTCCCTCGCCAAAAAGTATCATGTCACCGTTGAAGAACTGAAGGCTGCGAACAACCTGGTCGGCAACAGCGTGAAGCCGCGCGTCGTCCTGGTTATCCCCGCCCGCTCCGTTTCCGAGGGAAGAAACGAGACGGCGTCGAGCGACGCGACTTACAAGGTGAAGAAAAGCGAAAGCCTCTCCCGCATCTCGAAGAAGACCGGCGTGTCCGTGGCGGAGCTGAAGCGCCTGAACGGACTCAGCAGCAGCCGGGTCAAGGCCGGGAAGGTGCTGGTTCTCAAGGAGAGCGCTCCCGCCGACGAGCCGAAGGTCAAGGTGGTCAAAAAGCTGCAGCTGCGCCATGGCGACCTTTTCAACGAGAAAGATTACGAGCAGAGCCTTCAGGAGTTGACCGCGCTCGAGCCTGAGCAGCAGGTGGATCTGGCCAAGAACGCCGAGCTCAAGGTGGACAACCTCAAGGAACTGAAGAAATCCGCCTACGGCTTCCTCGGGACCCGCTACCGCTTCGGCGGGAGTTCCCGCTCCGGCATCGACTGTTCCAGTTTCGTGCAGCACGTGTTCCGCGACCTCGAGGTCTCCCTGCCGCGCACCGCTCGCGAGCAGTTCGAGGTGGGGAATGCAGTGGCGCCGGGCGACCTGCAGAAGGGGGACCTGATCTTCTTCGCCACCTACGCCTCCTATCCGTCCCACGTAGGGATCTATCTGGGCAACAACAAGATGATCCATGCCTCCTCCCGCGACCGCAGGGTGGTCATCTCCTCGCTCAACACCTCCTACTACCGTTCCCGCTTTCTGGGGGCCAAAAGGATCGCCAAGGTGAATCCGGAAGTGTTCCAACTGGACGACCTGATCCTGGGGGTCGAGGAGGAGAGCCCGGAGGAGATGCTGGAAAACGACTCGCTCGGGTTGACGAGCAGCAACTAGGCTAAACAGAACCACAGAACTTCCGAATCCGGCCCTCAGGGCCGGATTTTTTTATGGGTGCAGCTTGAAGATCCTCCTTGCGTACAAATGCCATCCCGAAGGCGCTGAAGACCCTTTCACCTCCCTGTTGCCGGCAGGGCTTCTCTCCCTGCATGCCGTGCTGCTCAAAGCCGGGCATCAGGTCACCCTGGCCAACCTTTCCGGCTTCACTTGGGGCGAGGTCCGCGCGCTTTTCAAGCGGCTGCGCCCCGAGGTCCTGGGGGTGTCGCAGTTCACCCACAACCGGGTGGAGTCGCTGCGCCTGGCCGCTCTTGCCAAGGAGCTCGACCCGGGCTGCCTGGTGGCGCTCGGGGGGCCGCACGCGACCCATTGCTGGCGCGAGCTCCTGGAGGGGCACCCCGAAGTCGACCTGGTGGTTCTCGGCGAGGGTGAGGCGACTGTTTGCGAACTGGTTGAGGCGAAGGCTCTCGGCACACCCTGGGACAAGGTCGCCGGGCTCGCTTTCCGCGCCGCAGGAAAAGCAAGCCTCAGCGCGCCGCGAGCGCCCATTACCGACCTGGACCTCCTGCCTCTGCCGGGAGCGGCCGAAGGGGACAGCATAGGGGTCGATTTCCGGCGTCAGCTGGAGTTCGTCATCACCTCCCGCGGCTGCCCCGCCAGTTGCCTCTTCTGCTCCTCACCGCTCTTTTGGGGGCGCGGCGTCCGCTTTCGGTCACCCGAGTCGGTGGTGCAAGAGATCCGCTCCTTGAAGGAGCGCTACGGGCTGATCTACTTCTCCTTCCGCGACGATACCTTCACGGCCAACCGGGGGCGGGTGCTGGAGATCTGCCGCCTGCTCCGGCAGGAGCGGCTCCACGTCATGTGGAACTGCCAGTCCCGGGTGAACGCAGTGGACGAGGAGATGCTCATCGCCATGAAGCAAGCGGGCTGCGAATGCATCCAGTTCGGCGTGGAGTCGGGATCGCCGCAGATGCTGAAAGCACTCGGCAAGAGGATCCTTCCCCCTGAAGTGGAGCGTGCAGCCGCGGCGGTGCGGCGCGCGGGCATCAACCTGTCGGTATACCTCATCACGGGGATTCCGGGGGAAGGGGAGGAGGACCTGCGGCAGACGGTGCGGCTTATCGAGAGCATCCGCCCGCACGACGGGCAGGTCTCGCCGCTGGTGTACTACCCGGGTACCGAGCTTTTGGCCCGCGCGGTGCGGGAAGAGGGGGTGCCGTCCGACCTCTTCGAGGAGGAGCGTGGCGAAGGGTTCCTGGTGCGCCGCGACCCGTTCGTGGAGCGGTCGCGCCAGGCGATGCTGAAGGCGCTGGAGAAGGCGGGACGCAAAGCCGTGTTCACACAGGCTTCGTATGCGGCGCAGCGAGCCCTTTTGGGGTACTGCTTCGTGACCGAGATGCTTTGTGCGGAATCCCTGGAGCAGCAAGGGGACTGGGACGGGGCGCTCAGGTTATATCGCGGCATGGTGAAGGCCGAGCCCGACAACCCCTGGGGGTTGCTCCAACTCGGTGGATTGCAGGCGCGGATGGGGGATATGAAGGGGGCTTCCCGCTCCTACCAAAAGGCCCTGCAGCTGGTGCCGCGGCACCTCCCCGCGTTGCTGGCATTGGGAGAGCTGGCCCTGGCGCAGGGTGATCGGCCCGGGACTGCCCGTCACTTCGCCGAAGCGCTCAAGCTCGACCCCGCCGATCCCGTCGCGCTGGAAGGCGCGGCCGCAGCCGGCGCTGGCAGGGAGCAAAAGGGCAAGCGCGGGAAATAAAAAAGGCGCCTTCCATCTAGGAGGGCGCCTTTTTTTATCACTGCTGCAGGGAAGCCTACTTGTTGACGGCGAGGCCCGGCGCGAAGATGATTTTGTCGAAGGTGCGCTTCAGAGTCTTGCTCTGGAAGTTGATCATCGGCGGGGAGTCCGGGAACTCAACGGTGTCGCCGACTTTCACCGGGGTCTGCATTGCGGCAACCCACAGTTTCTGGCCATTTTCTTCGATCTGCACGTAGGTGTACCCGCCGGAGTCCATGGTCTCGAGGACCTTCCCTTTGTGCCCTGCGCCCGGCTTTATTTCCTGGGGCTTAAGGCCTGCGTGGGGATCGCCGCCAGGTGCTGCTGCGGGCATCTGGCCTGCGGGTGCTGCCGCGGGAGCGGTGGTCTGGGGTGCCTCTTCTTTCTTCTTGCAGCCGACTGCTGCCACAGCAACGATTGCCAACAGTACCAAAGTCTTCTTCACAGTCTTCCTCCGTGTTGGATTATATTAAGCTTCACAACGACGAGGCAAAATAGCACAACCTTAGCCGTCATTACAACTAAAAAAGGTGTAGACGGTTGAGGGGCTTGAGCAGGCTATCTTCCTATCACCACCTCTCCGGTGTCCGTGAAGAGCCGGGCCGGGAGTTCGAAAACCCTCTTGAAAATGTTGAATACCCCCTTGGCGAGCGACTTTACCGGAACCGCGGTAACCTGCGGGTCGTCGATGCGCCCTTTGGCCTCGAAGTAGGTGGTGATCAGCGACTTGTCCTTGCCGGTCAGCACCCACCCCACGATCGGTATCTTGCTCACCACCTTGTCCACGGTCTGCAGCGGTTGCACCCCGATGTTCAGGTCCAGTTCGTTTTTGACCAGGTTCAGTCTTCCCACCGCCGAGATGTTCATGGCGTTGCTGTCCAGGAAGAGGTTATCCGTAGAGGCGATGCCATCTTTAAAGGTGAAGTCGCCGGTTATCTTGTTGAAGGGCATTCCCCCCGACACCATGTCGGGCAAATGGAACTTGAAGAGCTGCGAGACGTTCAGGATGGAGAAGACCTTGGAGAGGGTCGAAAACTTCCTGATGCTGCCGCGCTCCACCTTGAGCTTCAGGTTCCCCTGCGCGCTCCTCTTCCATTCGGCGGAGGTGTCGCCCCTCCCGGCGAGCTCACCCGAGAGCGTCATTGCCCCGGTAATCTCCTGTTTTTTCACCCCCATGCTCCGCATCAGCGGGTCCGCAGAAACCTTCTGCACGTTGTAGCTAAGCGTGTGGCGCACCGGCAGTTGGTTGAAGTCGCTCTTGAGCCTCCCGGAGACCTCCCCCTCGAAAGCGGCGAAGTCGAAGGGCTGCAGGTGCAGCACCTTGTTTTCCAGAAGCACGCTGCAGCGCAGGTGCTGGAAGGGGAGGTCGCTGAATTTCCCTTCGCTGGCGGTTAAGTGCGCCTTGAGCGTGACCCGGCTCTCACCCTCGCCCGAGCCGCCAAAGAGCGGGAACAGGTCCTCGACTTCGAGGTGCGGCGAGCTAACCGACAGGTCCGCTACCGGGTTCTTGAGTTCCTTCACGCTCCCTTTCAGCGAAAGAGGGCTCTTGCCGAGGGTCCCGGATAGGGCGGCGATCTGGAGGTTGTCGTTTTGGTAGGCTAGGGTCCCCTGCACGCGCTCCACCCGCACCGGGTTCTTCGCGGGGACAAGCCCCAGGTCGGACAGATACAGAGAGGGCGAGCTGAAGGAGATGAGGAAGCTCGGATGGTCCAGCCCCGTCACGGTCCCTTTGCCGCTGATGCTCGACCCGCCGACCCTGAGCGAGAGTTGCGTACTCTCGAAACTCTCGCCGTTGATCCGGACGTTCCCGTTAACCCCGGAGACCGGCCGCACCTTGTCGCCCGCCTTCACCGAGACGTTGGAGAGGGCCGCGTTGCCGCTCCAGAAAAGCCGCTCCATGTCCGGACCGGCCGCGTGCAACTGCAGCTGCACCAGGCCCGCCGGGCGGTAGTCGCGCGCCATCGGCACCATGTAGCCGACCTCCCCGGACTGGAAGCGGTTGCTCCTGATGTCGAAGCTGACCGGACCGTCGTAGCGGCTGACTGCGGTCGCCGAGAGGGCTGCCGGAGCGAGCTGGTAGTTGAGCGCGGTGATCCGGAACTGCTCCTTGTCGAAGTTCATGGCGAAGGAGAGGGCGTTCGGGCGCGACACGGGCTTGGCCACTATGTCGCGGAAGGCGTAGGTGGTAGCGGTGAGGTTCGCGTCTCCGGAGAGCTTATAGAGGGCGGTGGTACCTTCTCCTTTGAGATTCAAGGTGGAGCCGTCGGAGAAGGAGGTGAGCCCTTTTCCCAAAAGCCATACGGCCTCGGCCTTTTTGGGCTGGACCTTGGCGTTGAAGAGGTACTGGCAGGGGACCGTCAGGGGGTAGTCTGTGATGCGCCCTTCCAGAAGAAGCGGCGAGCTCCCGAAATTCCCGCTCATCCCCTTTAAAAGGAAGTCCTTGCCGGCTAGCTGCAACTCGCCGCGGATCCCGCTGAATACGGGGATGCCGGAGCCGTAATCCACCACACCTTCCTGCACATGAGCCTTTATCGCGAGCACGTTGTAGTTCTGTCCCCGCTCCATGTGCAGGATCTGGCTCACCCTGCCGTCCAGGTGCCCCTGCTCCAGCCGGTAAACTCCCCCCTTGATCTTCTGCTCGATGAAGTGCGAGGTGTCGTCGACGATGATGCCGTAGGGGATGTACTGGTGGAAGTCGCGCAGGTTGAAGCTGTTGCTGGACGCGTTGGCGGTGATGCGCAGGTCCCCAGAGTGGATGTCGGAAAGGCGCACCCCGCCGTTTACCTTGAACCCGTCCAGGTCGACCTTGACGTGTTCGATGTCGAGCTGGTTGGCGGTGAGGGTGAGCGCGCAGGATCCCTTCAAAAGCCTCGGGGTGAGCCTTGCGTGGAACACCTGCGGGTAGTCGAGGTTGAGCCGGGTGATCCGGAACTCCGCCTTGCTCTTGAAGGCGTTCAGCCGTCCCTTGAAGGAGGCGTCGAGCGCCAGTTCGCCGGCGAGGCTTTTGAAGGGGACCCATTTGCTGTAGTAAGGCCAGAAGTGCCCGGCGTCCAGCGGGCCGGTAGCGACCTTGCCGTTCACCTCCATGCCGGAGAAGGGCGTCCCGGCCTCCGGGATCTTCGCGGAACCGGAGAGGGAAACCGGGACCGGGCCTTTTGGCGAACCAAGCGCCGCGGCGAGCTTGAAATCGCAGCTCTTGCCACGCACCAGGCGGCTAAGGAAGAGATCGGCATTGGAGAGTTCGGTGACTACGGGCTTTTCCGAGAAGGCGAAATCGGTGAAGCGGATATGCCCCTTCTTCAGTTCCAGCCCCCTGATCCCGGGGGCTTCCCCGCCGGCAGAGGGGGTGAGGAGGTCGGCGATGTTGAAGGTCCCCTGGCGGTCGCGCACGATTCTCATCGCCGGGCGCTCCAGTTGCAGCCGCGACACGACGAGTTTCTTGCGCAAAAGCGGGAGGATCGCGATGCGTACCGTGAGCCGGTCCGCGGTGATGAAGTCGCTGGATCCGTCCTTTTCCTTCACGGTGACGCCGGTGAAGGTGAAGGCGGGGGTGAGGCGGAGGGAGAACTCTCCCGTCTGGTACTGCAGGTCCCGTTTCAGGGAGCTCTTCACCTGCGCCAGGATCTCCTGCTTATAAGTATCGAGGTCCAGGAGCCTAGGCAGGAGCGCCGCGGCGAGAACTATCACGGTGAGTATGGTGGCCAGAGCCGGCAAGAGCCAGCTTCGTATTTTTTTCAGCAACATGGGTGTCCCGGGAAAAACCAGATAAAGATAGAGATAAAGATAAAGGAGAGTCAAAAACTTTCTTAAATCTCAATCTTAAGTCAATCTGCTTTTTATTCGTTTTCTCAATCTTTATCTTTATCTCTATCTGCTTCTGTTATGCCGCGTCAGCGGGGAGCTCGATGACGAACCTGCTCCCCTTGGGGTAGTTTTCCTTGGCTCTGATGAAGCCGTGGTGGTCGGTGATGATGGTGTTGACGATGGCAAGCCCGAGCCCCGTGCCGCTCTTCTTGCGGGAGAAGTACGGCTCGAAGAGCCGCGGGCGGTCTTCGGCGGATATGCCGTGACCGGTGTCGGAAACGGTGAAAGTGACCATCTTCAACTGGCTGTCGTAGCTGGTGCTGAGCTCGACCACTCCCTCCCCCTCCCCCTCTATGGCGGCGACGGCGTTGTCCAAGAGGTTGATCACTACCCGCTTGATCTGGTCGCGGTCCAAAAGGATAGGGGGGATTGCCTCGTCGGCGTTCAGCACGAAGCGTATGTGCCGGTGCGCCTCGTCGTAGAGGGTGAGCGCCTCCTTGAGTATCCCGTTCAGGTCGTTTGGCTTCAGCACCGCGGCCGGCATCCGGGCGAAGTTGGAGAACTCGTTCACCAGCCCCTTCAGCTCGTCCACGGACTTGATGATCATGGCGGTGCACTGGTCGAACACCTCCTCCTCCCCCTCGAACCGGGTGAGGTAGCGCTTCCTCAGCCGCTGGGCGGAGAGCTGGATCGGGGTGAGCGGGTTCTTGATCTCGTGGGCGATCCTTCGGGCCACTTCGCGCCAGGCGGCCATGCGCTGCGCCTTGATCAGCGAGGTCATGTCGTCCAGCACCACCACCATTCCCATGAAGGCGTCATTTTCGTCCTTCAGGACGGTGAGGTTGGTGAGCAGGGTGAGCTCCGCGTCGCGCATCGGGATCACCACCTGCCGCACGATGGAGTCGTGCTTGGCAAGCACCATGTCCCGCAGGAGCCCCTTGACGATGTCCAGGTGCTCCGGGCGCAGCACCTCGCGGAAGTTCTGCCCGGTGACCCTGTCCGTGTCGATGAGGAGCAGCTTTTCGGCCGATTTGTTCACCGTGGTGAGCAGGCCGTTCTTGTCCACCGAGATGATGCCGGCGGTGACGTTGGCGAGCACCGCCTCCATGTAGCGGCGGCGCTGCTCCAACTCGAGGTTGCTCTTTTGCAGTTCCTCGTTGGTGTGCTGCAGCGCGAGCTGGTTCGCCCGGAGGTCCTCGGTCATCCGGTTGAAGGAGGAGATCAGCATCCCTATCTCGTCCCCCCCGCTTTGGCCCAGGTGTACGTCCAGGTTCCCCTCGGCCACCTGCCGGGTCGCCTCCGCCAGTTCCTGAATCGGGATGGTGAGGCTTCGGGCGAGGTACATCCCGAACCACACGGCCAGGAATAGGATCACCATGGTGATCAGGAACAGGGTGAGTATGTATCCGGTCCTGATCGGGTTTTTCAGGATCTTCAGCTGGCGGAACTCCTGGTAGGAGGAGGAGATCTCCCGCATCTTGGACACCAGCGAGTAGGGAACGTAGTAGTTGACCACCACCACCCCGACCACGTCGTTCTCGTTGAAGTTGCTGTGGATGGGGACTATGCCGCGGATCAGGTCGGCCTTGCCGATGGCGTTGACGCGGGTAAGCCTGGCCCCGGAGAGGACGCGTTGGATATCCTCTGACGAGGGGTTGGTGAATTCACCCAGCGGCAGCTTGGCATTGCCCGCCCGGAACAGCTCCTCGCGCTGCGCCGAGAAGACCTCGACCACCCCCAGGTTATATTCGGTCTGTTTCTGGCGCACCAGGGCCTTCAGCTTGGGGAGGTTCTCCTCGTTCAGAAGCTTACGTTCCTTGATGGCGGTGCTGATCTGCTCGCCGTAGTAGAGGGCGTTGGCCGCGGAGGTCTGGTAATAGACCTGGGCCACCTCCATCGACTCGTTGAGCGAGGTCTCCACCTGCTTGTTGAACCAGTTCGAGATGCTGTTCTTGATGAAGCCGGCGGAGACGAAGAACAGCAGCATGGTCGGGACCAGCGAGAGGGTGACGAAGGCAAGCACCAGCTTCGTGCGCAGCTTCGCCCCCGGCGTGTTCTTGCGCCGCTCCAGGACCAGTTTGGCTATGTTTCTGAAGACCAGGTAGACCAGCAGGATGATGAGGAGGATGATCAGGTTTACCATGCCGAAGATGGCGATGTTGCTGCCCATCGGCACCTGCTCGCTTAGGCGGGAGAGGTGGATCTCCAGGTAGGTGAGGAGGCAGATGGTTAACAGCGAGAGGCAGACGATTATGGCCTCGCGCTTTCTTTTCCTTACTTCACCGGCGGAAAGTTCCGGCCCCTGGTATTGCGGGGGCGTTCCCCCTTTTTCGGCTGAAATCGGCATTTGGGCACTCTATACGAAAGGTTGCGGGATTTCAAGTAGTGCAAAAGGAGCTGTAAACGAAAAGAGCAGCCCCTGTCTGGTGGCTGCTCCGATTCGCTTAATCTTTGTCTTAGTCTCAATCTTAATCTTTATCTCTATCTGCCTCTAAGCCTCCAGCCAGGAGAGTTCCGGTATGCCGATGTTGAACGGAGCGTTGAAGGCCTGGGGGGTGAACTCGATCAGCGTGTAGCAGTCCGGGCGCTTCAAAAGCTCGGTGACCAGCTTGTGGTTCAGGTCGTGCCCCGACTTGGTCGCCTTCACGTGGCCGATGAGGCGGTGGCCGGTGAGGGAGAGGTCGCCTACGGAGTCGAGGATCTTGTGGCGCACGAACTCGTCCTGGAACCTGAGCCCTTCCGGGTTGATGACGCCGTTATCGCCGATTACCACGGCGTTCTCCAAGGACCCCCCCAGCGCCAGGCCGTGGGACTTCATCATCTCCACCTCGGCCAGAAAGCCGAAGGTTCTGGCCGCCGCGAAGTCGCCGATGAAGCTTTCCTGGCTGAATTCCAGGGAGCGGAACTGGCTCTTTACCGCCGGGTGGGCGAACTGCATGTCGAAGGAGATCTTGTAGTGGCGCGAGGGTATGATGGTCGCTTTCTTGTCCCCGTCCACGACGGTCACCGGTTTCTTAACCACGAGGTACTTGCGCGCCTTGCCGGAAACCTTAACCCCGGCCTTGGTGATCGCGGCCACAAAGGGGGCGGCGGAGCCGTCCATGATCGGGACTTCCGGGCCGTCAATGTCGACGTGGGCGTTGTCGATGCCGCAGCCGTAGAGGGCTGCCATCAGGTGTTCTATGGTCGAAACGCTCGCGTCGCCGCGGCCGATGGTGGTGGAGAGCCTGGTGTTGACGACGTTGGAGGCGTGCGCCTCGATCGAGACGGCGGGGGCGAGGTCAACCCTGTGGAAGACGATGCCGGTTCCGGCCTCGGCCGGGCGCAGCGTCAGGGTAATGGTCTTACCCGTGTGCAGTCCGATGCCGCTGAATGTTGCTTTGTTGCCCAAGGTCTGCTGGAATATCATCTGCGTGCTCCCTGATAATCAGTATGCGGACTATCAAGCAAGGAGCGCGCCAAAGCGTCGGTCTTGCTCGTGAGGGTTAAAAGTATAGACATTCCGGCGGTATAGAGGTGTGGGGCAGGGACGGGGGGCTCGCGGGAGCTGTGGCGAAAATGCCCGTGTGGTGGAAAAGCAACGGCGGGTGTGGCTTTTTTGCTACAGTCTGCCGGAGCGGAGGATGGCGATCATCCACCAGATGCCGACTACTCCGGCGCAGCTGTAGCCGAAAAAGGCGAATACGGGGAGCCCCCAGAGCATCGGGCCGTGGTTGGTCTGCATGGCGATGGAGGAGCCGATCAGGAGCGCCGCTATGATGAGGCTCAGGCAGACCCGGTTCGCGGAGCGGTCGAGCTCACGGCTGAAGCGGTCCAGCCCCCGGTGTTCCAGGTCGATGCGGAACTTGTTCCGGTTGATCTTGTTCAGGATCTCCTTCAGCTCCCGCGGCAGGTTGCGCGCCAGGGTCAGGTATCCCTCCAGCCCCTGTTCCATCTCGCGCAGCAGTCGCCCAGGGGAGCGCTGCTCCCTGTACTCCCTCTCCAGGAACGGCCGCAGGTGCCCGACCATGTCGAAATCGGGATCGAGCTTTCTCCCCATCCCCTCCACCACTACCAGCACCTTGACCAGCATGGTGAGGTCCGGGTGCACCTTGATGCGATGCGTGGAGATCAGGTCGATGAACTCCAGGAGCATGCGCCCCACCACGATCTCCTTGAGCGGGATCTCGAAGTAGCTGTCGATGAACTCGGCGAGCCCCTTTTTGAGCGCGTGCATGTTGACGTTCTCGCCCGCGTCGCCGGCCTCCGCCACGATATAGGCGAGCCCTTCGACGTCCCGGTGTATCACCGCGCCGAGGACGTCGGTCAGGTAGCGCTTCACCGCGGGGTCGAGTCTTCCCACCATGCCGTAGTCGAGCAGGCAGATCACGTTGTTGGGGAGGATCATCACATTGCCCGGGTGTGGGTCGCCATGGAAGAAACCGTGCTCCAATACCATCTTCAGAAACGCCGTCGCGCCGCGCCGCGCAATCTCGCGCCGGTCCAGCCCCGCCTTCTCGATGGCGCAGATGTCGCTCACCTTGATGCCGTCCACGTACTCGGTGGTGAGCACACCCTTGGCGGTCGCCTCCCAGTAGACCTGCGGGAAATAAAGGTCGGGCCCCCCCTTGAAGTTGTCGCGGATGCGCTCGATGGCGTGCCCCTCGCGGGAGAGGTCCATCTCCCGCCGGATGGTGTAGGAGAATTCCCGCACCACCCCAACCGGGTCGTAGATGTCGCTTCTGGCCATGTGGCGCTCCAAAAGCAGCGCCACTCCCATCAGGATGTCGATGTCGGTCTCGACCGCCTCAATCACGCCCGGACGGCGCACCTTCACCACCACGTCCTCGCCGGTGATCAGCGTGGCCCGGTGCACCTGCGCAATCGACGCCCCGGCGATCGCCACCTGATCCACGTGGAGAAACCGGCTTTCCAGCGGGACCCCCAGTTCGTGCTCGATCTGTACCTTTATCTCCTCGAAGTCGATGCAGGGTATCTCGTCCTGCAGGCGCGCCAGTTCCTGCACGAATGCGGGGGGTATGATGTCGGCGCGGGTGGAGAGGAGCTGCCCCAGTTTGATGAAGGTCGGCCCGAGTTCTTCCAGGGCTAGGCGCAGGCGCTCGGGTGCCGAGAGGTTAGCCGCCTTGTTGGGGCGGCGCAGCATACGGCGCGACAGGGCCACGACGTGCCCCAGGTTCAGGTACTCCAGCAACTGACCGAGGCCATACCCGCCCATCACGGTGATGATTTGCCGGTAACGCCGGATGCTCCGGACGTTACGGTTGATGTTCAGGATTCTATACACTCTTCCTCCGCCTCGACGCTCAGGTTTTGCACCTGGAGCGCCTCAAGCGCCCGCACGCGCCGCTCCAGGCGGTCGTACTCCTCGCGGGACACCATTCCCATACGGTCGAGCGCTTTCTTCACCTCGGTCTCCGCCATCTCCGCGGAGCGCTGCTGCCCCGTCTTGACCATCTCCTGGATCCGGTCCAGGAACGCCCTTCCTTCCTCCTCGCTGATCTTGTAGCGGGACTTCATCTCCTGGACCAACTCCTCCCCTTTTTTCTGGGTGATCGCCGCCGCGCCGAGCGCCGTGAGCATTACCTTCTCGAAAAGTTCAAACATGGTACCCCTCCTTGGGCATCTGAATTCGCGCCGGTTATTAGGCACAATCTAATGATATCGGTCGGCCGTCCATTGTCAATCTTGGACACCCTTGACATTATTAAGGTTCTCGCTGATACTCCCAGCTTTAAGATAATGAGAGAGGAACCGCACGCATGCACAGGAAGAAGATGTTCACCATTAAGAATGTGGGACAGATACTCCTGCAGCGCCAGATGATCAGCGAGGAGCAGTTCCAGGTGCTGCTCGCCCAAGGTGAGGCGCAGGCCCAGCGGCTGGCCGGCGCGCAGCAGGCCGGCTATTCTCGCCGGGTGCTGCATGCGCCGGAAAAGGCCTCTCCTGCCGAGGTGATCGCCTCCTTCAACCTGGAGATTCCGGGAGCGGGGGGGAGGCTTCTGACCGAGGACGCCATCACGGAGGTGCTGGCACAGGCTGTCGGGCTTCCTTATCTCAAGATCAACCCGATGAAGCTCAATCTCGATCTGGTCACGGCGCACATCTCCCGCCCCTTCGCCTTGAAGCACCTCATCGTCCCGGTGGGATACGAGGAGGGGGTGGTGGTGCTGGCGGTAGCCGACCCCTTCAACGAGGAGGTCGTCGAGGAGCTCAGATCCATCAAGCGGATGGAGTTCCGCCGCGTCTTAGCCTCCAGAAACGACATCCTCAAGATACTCAGGGAGTTCTTCGGCTTCCGCGCCTCGGTGCAGGCCGCCGAGAGCGAGGTAACGGCGGGGGTGGACCTCGGCAACCTCGAGCAGTTCGTGCGCATGAAGACCGGGCACGAGATCGAGGGAACGGACCGCAACATCATCTCCGCCGTGGATTTCCTCTTGCAGTACGCCTTCGACCAGCGCGCCAGCGACATCCACATCGAGCCCAAGAGGGAGAAATCCCTGGTGCGGCTCAGGGTGGACGGCGTGCTGCACAACGTCCACGTGGTACCCAAGCAGCTGCACCCCCCCATCGTCTCCCGCATCAAGATGCTCTCCCGCATGGACCTCGCCGAAAAGAGGCGTCCCCAGGACGGCCGGATCAAGACCAACCACCAGGAAAAGGAGGTTGAGCTGCGCGTCTCCACGCTCCCTGTCGCCTTCGGCGAGAAGGTGGTGATCAGGATCTTCGATCCCGACGTGCTGATGCAGGAGCTCGACCAGATAGGCTTCTATCCGCGGGAGTACCAGCTCTACAGCTCGTTTTTGCGCAGGCCCAACGGCATCATCCTCGTCACCGGACCTACCGGCAGCGGCAAGACCACGACGCTCTACTCGTCCCTGCGCACCCTCTCCTCGCCCGAGGTCAACATCGTCACCGTGGAGGACCCCATCGAGATGGTGATGGAGGAGTTCAACCAGGTGGGGGTCCAGTCCGGGATCGGGGTGACCTTCGACAAGGTGTTGAGAAACGTGCTGAGGCAGGACCCGGACATCATCATGATCGGGGAGATCCGGGACAAGGAGACGGCCGAGAACGCGGTGCAGGCGGCGCTCACCGGGCACCTGGTGCTATCCACCCTGCACACGAACGACGCTCCCTCTTCGGTGACGAGGCTCATCGACCTGGGCGTCCCCCCCTTTCTCATCTCTTCCACCGTGGTCGGGATCATCGCGCAGAGGCTGCTGCGCAAGATATGTCCGGCTTGCAAGAAGGAGCGCCGGCTTGCCCCCGACGAGCTCGAATACCTGGGGCTCAAGCGCGCCGGAACCGTCTGGTTCGGCGAGGGGTGCGCAGAGTGCCGCGGCACCGGCTACAAGGGGAGGACCGGGATCTTCGAGGTGCTGGACGTGAACGAAGCGGTGAAGGGGGTTATTTCGGAGCGGCTCGACCTGGCCGAGTTGCAGGCGGTCGCCCGCCGCGACGGCCTGGTCACGCTCAGGGAGCAGGCCATCCGCAAGATGCTGGAGGGGATCTCCACTTACGAAGAGGTGATTGCAGTCACGGGGTAGGGCGCTGGCCGGCCAGGGGTCGGACAGGCGCGGCTAGCTCTTTTTTTGCAGTGCCTGTTGCAGGTCCGCCCAACGGTACGGCTTCACCACGGCGCAACAGAACCCGTAATCGGCGTACCGCGACATGACCGGGTCGTTGGAATAGCCGCTGGAGACGATGAGCCGGGCCTGGGGATCGAAGGCCAGGATCTCCCGGGCGGCTTCCCGCCCCCCCATGCCAGCCGGTACGGTCAGATCCATGATGGCGGCGAAAAACGGGTGCCCTGCCTCGCTTGCCTCCCTGTAGAGCCGGACCGCCTCTTCCCCTGTGCCGCAGGTGACCGTAGCGTGCCCCAGATGGGTCAGCAGATCTTCGGCCAGCGTCCTGATCGCCTCCTCGTCATCCATGACCAGCACGGGACCCTCGCCGCCCTCCGCGGGACAGGGCACTGCAGACTTCTTCTCCTGTTCGGGCATGACTCCTCCCGTCGAGGGGAGGTAGAAGGTGAGGGTGGTGCCCTTCCCGGGCGCGCTGATCACCTCCACCTTCCCCGCATGCCTGGAAACAATGGAGTGCACGGAGGCCAGCCCCAGCCCGGTGCCGTCTGCCTTGGTGGTGAAATAGGGGTCGAAGATCATCTTCTGTTCCTCGAACGGTATGCCGCACCCCTCATCGATGAACGAGATCCAAATGTACTCCCCCGCTGCCAGCCCCAACTCGTTTTGCGCATCTAGCGAGACGTTTCCCGCCTTCACCTTCAATACCCCCCCATCCGGCATGGCCTGGCAGGCGTTGATGATCACGTTGTTGAAGGACTGGCTCATCTGCCCTTCGTCCGCCTCTATCGCGTGCAGGGACTCGGGGATCTCCACCTCGGTCTGCACCTTGGACCCGTGCAGCGACAGGGCGAGCGATTCCCGTACCAGTTGCGCCGCGGAAACCACCTTCTTCAGCGGCTCCCCTCCCCGGGAGAAGGTAAGGAGCTGGTGCGCCAGTTCCGCCGCGCGCTGGGACGCCTTTTCCGCGTGCTCCAGGGGCCTGCGCGCCGGGTGATCGCTTGCCGTCAACAGACCGGCAAAGGAGATGTTGCCCAGGATGCCGGTGAGGATGTTGTTGAAATCGTGGGCTATGCCGCCGGCCAGGATCCCCAGCGATTCCAGCTTCTGCGCCTTGAGGATCTCGGTTTGCAGCGCTTCCCATTTGGTGATGTCGGTGAAGATGAAGAGTATGCGGTGGTGGATCAGGCGGGTGTTGAGTATGACGTGCTTGATGGAGCCGTCGCTGCAGGTCAGCTTCGCTTCGATGGGGGGGATGGGGGTGCCGTTTTTCAGGGTTTCGCCGATGCCGGCGTCCCACAGCCGCTGGACCCGGGCGCGATACTCAGGGTCGGGCAGGGCGCGTTGCAGCAGGTCTTCCAGGGTTGGCTTCCCGGAACAGGCAAGGCCCAGCCATTCGCTGAGCAGGCCGTTCAGGTACTGGATTACCCTCCCTTCGTCCGACCATCCCACCCCCGCCGGCATCTCCTCCATCAATAGCTTGAGAATTTCCTCGTTTTGCCTAAGCGCCTCCTCGACTTCCTTTCGGGCAGCGATGTCCCGCACCATGACGATGATCCGCTCTTCGTCGTTGATGGTGGCCCGGCGCAGGCTGACCTCGGACCAGAACAAGGTCCCGTTCTTCTTTTTGCTGCGCCACTGGGCCGTCTGCGGGACCCCTTGCGCCGCAAGCGTGAGCAGGTGTCGCGCCTCTTGCTCGGAGTAGGGTGGCTCCCCCTGGCTTAACTGCCCGACGCCAAGTTGCAGCGCTTCTTCCCTGCTGTAGCCGAACATGCTGCACATGGTGCGGTTCACGTCGGTTACCCGTCCGCCCGGCTCGTGAATCAGCAGGGCGTCGTTCACGTTGTGGTAGATGGCCTGGAAGCGCGCCTCGCTCTCCTCCAGCTTTTCTACCGATTCCGCGAGCCTTTTGGCGAAGCGGGTGATCAACTGGTACAAAAGCGCGGAGGTGACTAGGATGAAGAGGAGCCCCTTGTACACCTCTATCTGGTTCGCCAGGTGCGGGTCCGTTACCAGCCAGACGAGGGCATACCCGGAGAGGTAGATCCAGGCGCTTCCGAAAAGCGCGTAGATCCCGACTATCTTCCCTATCTCCCGTGCCGCTCTCTTTTTGGATTCGCTTCCCATCAGCGCTCCGGTCGCCTGCGATTTTTACCCCGCGGGCGGGGGCTTACCTCGCGTCGGGGTTCGACACCACGACGATCCCCGATTCGGTCACCCGGTACCCTTTTAGCCGGTCCTGGTCATGGTCGAGGCCGATTTGCGTGCCGTCGGGGATGACTATGTTCTTGTCGATGATCGCTTTCTTGATAGTGACGTTGCGCCCCACGGTCACGTTTTCGAACAGGATGGAGTCCTCCACCAGGCTGAAGCTGTTCACCTTGCAGCGCGGGCCGAGGATGGTCCTTCTCACCGTGGCCCCGCTGGTTATGCACCCGGCGCAGACGTAGGAGTCTATGTTCATGCCGCGCCTTCCCTCTTCGTCAAAGACGGTCTTCGCGGGGGGGAGGTTCCCCTGGTTGGTGAGGATGGGCCACTTGTAGTTGTACAGGTTCAGCTGCGGCGAGACGTTGATGAGGTCCATGTTGGCCTCGTAGTATGAGTCGAGGGTTCCTACGTCCTTCCAGTACCCCTTTTCCTCCGCCTTCATCCCGGGGATGATGTTGTCGTTGAAGTTGTAGGCGAACACCTTGTCCCGGTGTTCCAGCATCATCGGGATGACGTGCTTGCCGAAATCCAGATCCTCGTAACGCTTCTTCCCCTCCTGCAGCACCTCGATCAGCTTCTTGGTGGAGAAGATGTAGTTCCCCATGGAGGCGAAGCAGGTGCTCCGCCCCGGGATGCACTCAGGATGTGCCGGCTTCTCGGCGAAGGCGGTGATGTGGTAATCCTCGTCGACCGAGAAGACGCCGAAGCGGCTGGCTTCCTCGACCGGGACCTCCAGCGCGGCGACGGTAAGGTCGGCGCGGTTTCTGCGGTGGTAGTCGATCATCTGGCTCACATCCATCTTGTAGATGTGGTCGCCGCCGAAGATGGCGACGTAGTCCGCGTCGGAGGATTCGACGAACCTCAGGTACTGCAGGACCGCATCGGCCGTCCCCTTGAACCACTCTTCGCTCTCGGAGCTGGTCTCGGGCGAGATGGAGACGAAGAACTCCCCAAGCCCGGTCCACTTGCCCCAGGACTCCCGGATGTGCTTGGTGAGCGAGTAGGCGCGGTACTGGGTCAGGATGTAGACCTTCTTGATCCCTGAGTTGAAAAGGTTGCTCAGCACGAAGTCGATGATCTTGTACTTGCCGCCGAACATGACGCTCGGTTTTGCCCTGCGTGTCGTCAGCGGGCTGAGCCTTTCCCCTTTGCCGCCTGCCAGCACCATTGCAATCGTGTTTCCGACATTACTCATGGCATACATATCCTATCCTCCAAAAGATTTCGGTGTCATGGCGCCTTTTGGGGGGCCGCATTTTCCTGCTTGCCGTGCTGGTAAGGCTCGCTCTGTTTGAATTCGACCTCGACGCTTAGCGGTGCCCCGTTTCGCTCAAGCTTCAGCGTGCCCCGGTCGCCCACGTGTTTCTGCTTTACCGCGTAGATCAGGTCGAAGGCCTCAGTAAGAGGCTCTCCGTCCAGGCTTAGCAGCAGGTCCCATTCCTTGACTCCGGCGCGCGCCGCATTCGATTCGGGGATCACGGTTTTAACCAGCAGCCCGCGCTTGTTCGGGTCGTTATCGAAGGCAACCCCCAGCATCACGTCTCTCTTCGGTAGTTCCTCATAGGCGAAGTTGACCAGGAAGTCGAAGGCCACCATGGGAAACCCCGGGAGCTCAACATCCATGGTTTCCGGCTGCACTTGCCTGGTGACGACCACCTCGTGCCCTCCAATGGTTACATAGGAACTCGGCACGCGGCGGAAGACGCGGCGGGGAATCCCGAACCCGTAGCTTACGTGGTTGCCGCCGGCCGCCACCAGGAGGTGACGGTCCTGCCCCTGCGGACTCTCCAGGAAACGTGCCGCCGTCTCGGCCATGGTGTCGTCCCAAAGCGTCTGAGCGCGCAGAAAACCCTCGGCCGCCATCTTGCCGTGGCTGTGCCCGGCGAAGATGCTCTCGGTCTGCGCCCGTTGATAGGGGTCGGAGAGGTCGAGCTCGGGGAGCTGCGCCTTTTCCTCGGCGCTTAGGTCCTCCAGGGGCTTGCTCTGCACCGCCTGCACCAGGCTTTTCTCAGCGTTCAACCCGATAATGGGGATGCGCTTTTCCTTGGCGTAGAGCAGCAGGTCGCGGTAATAGTCGAAATCCATCTTCCAGGTATCGAACCAGTGTGAATCCTTCACGAAGGTTTTTTCGTCCAGCTCGCCTGCGCTCCAGCGGTCCAGGACGGGCTGCTGGGACCTGGTGAACATCTCCATGCCGAGCGCGGCCTTTCCCGGGTAGCGCTCTTCCAGGGCCTTCAGCATGTCCAGTTCCAGGCGGTGCGAGGCGGGGTTGTCATGGGTCTCCCCCACGTAGACCACCCGTGCGTCGGTGGCGACTTTCTTCATCTGTTCCGGGGTCACCAGGACCCCGGTGGGGAGGTGGATTATGTCCCCCACCTTGGGCGCAGACGGAAGCGGATAGGGCACCTCGGGGTTGCCGATGACCTGTTTTCCTGAAGTCGTGCAGCAACCGGTCATGGCAAAGAGGGAGAAGGCGGCAACGAGATGCCGTAAGTGGGAAGGGGAAAGCATGGTGCCTCCTGATAGCATGCCGGCCCAACGGGCCTTTGGTAGTCGGGCAAGGAAACCCCCTGTCGGCGGACCGGAGAGTTGTCCGGAAACGGCCGTCCTGCCGGCAACGGCTGGCGGCGGCGTAGTCGCCCCTTCTAGGTTAAAGGGGTATCATACCGTCTTTAATGAGCTTGTCTAGGCCGTTTTGCCCGCGCCGGCAAAAATGGGTCCTGACATAGCTGGTCGACCTTTGAGGGGACCGCGCTCAGGTTACTGTATCAAGGTTGGAAGCATATATCATAACTTTTCATGAATAGGAACTAAAAAGCATAGGCGCAGGAACGGGTAAAAGGTATACAGGACCATTACTTCACCGCACTGAGCTTTATCCAACTCTTGTCGAGGAGATTGAGCGATGCAGTCAGTGGCGACTGTCTGTACCATGCTCGGATCCGCTCTCTATGACTAAGCCGTTCCCCTCTCTTGGTTTGGGTCGCTAAACGTATGTTTGACGGGCTTTTTTATGTTGACAATAGCGGCCGGTCGCAAATAGAATCGCTAATTTAATACATCTGGGAGGTCATGTGATGGGAAAGCTTTTTAAAGTGGCGGTATTGCCAGGAGACGGCATAGGTCCCGAGGTTATGGCTGAAGCACTGAGGGTGCTCGATGCAGTCGAGAAACGTTACGATGTCACTTTCGAGCGGACCCACGCCAACGTAGGCGGGGCGGGAATCGACCAGGAAGGTCGTGCGCTTCCCGAGACCACCGTAAACATATGCAAGGCTTCGGACGCCATCCTTTTCGGCTCCGTCGGCGGACCCAAGTGGGAAACACTTCCCCCGGACGAGCAGCCCGAGCGCGGCGCCCTGCTGCCGCTTCGGAAGATCTTCGGCCTTTACGCCAACCTGCGTCCGGCCATCATCTTCCCGTCGCTCACCAGCGCCTCCTCGCTGAAGGAAGAGGTCATCGCAGGAGGCTTCGACATCCTGGTGATCCGCGAGCTGACCGGCGGCATCTACTTCTCCCAGCCCAAAGGGATCGAAGGCGAGGGGCGTAACCGCGTCGGCGTCGACACCATGCGCTACAGCGTCCCGGAGATCGAGCGCATCGCGCACGTAGCATTCCAGGCGGCGAGAAAGCGCGGCAAGAAGGTCTGCTCCATCGACAAGGCCAACGTCCTTTCCAGCTCCGTCCTCTGGCGCGAGATCGTGATCAACATCGCCAAGGAATACCCGGATGTCGAGCTCTCCCACATGTACGTCGACAACGCCGCGATGCAGCTCGTGAAGTGGCCCAAGCAGTTCGACGTGATCCTTTGCGAGAACATGTTCGGCGACATCCTCTCCGACGAGGCGGCCATGCTGACCGGCTCTCTGGGGATGCTTCCCTCCGCCTCCCTGGCCGAGGGGACCTTCGGCATGTACGAGCCTTCCGGCGGGAGCGCCCCGGACATCGCAGGCCAGGGGATCGCCAACCCGATCGCCCAGATCCTCTCGGCGGGGATGATGCTCCGTTACTCCTTCGGCATGATCGAGGCGGCCGACGCCATCGACAAGGCGGTCGCCAAGGTGCTGGACGGCGGGTACCGCACCAGGGACATCTATCAGGAGAAGGCAGGCGAGAAGCTGGTGAACACCAAGGAGATCGGCGACGCCATCATCGCCAACCTCTAATTCAAGGGGACAGATTCAGGGGGACAGGCACCTGGCGGAGCCAGTCCCCTCGACGCGCAACACGGTAGAGGCGGGACTCTCCCGCCGGTGCATATATTTAAATACAGACAGAAAAGGAAGGTCGCCTATGAAAGTCGGACTGGTCGGTTGGCGTGGCATGGTAGGCTCCGTTCTTCTCCAGCGTATGCAGGAGGAAAACGATTTCCAGGGAATAGAGCCGGTTTTCTTTACAACCTCGCAGGTGGGGCAGCCCGCCCCGATGAACGCCGGGACGCTCAAGGACGCCTCTGACATAAACGAGCTGAAGAAGCTGGACGTGATCATCACCTGCCAGGGTGGCGACTACACCAAGGCGGTGCGCCCGGAACTGAACAAGGCGGGATGGAAAGGGTACTGGATCGATGCGGCCAGCACGCTCCGCATGGAGAAGGACGCCGTCATCATCCTCGACCCGATCAACCGCAACGTCATCGACGCTGCCCTTGCCAAAGGGGTCAAGGACTACATCGGCGGCAACTGCACCGTGAGCCTCATGCTCATGGGCCTGGGCGGGCTCTTCAAGGCGGGTGCTGTCGAGTGGATCACCTCCATGACCTACCAGGCAGCCTCCGGCGCGGGCGCTCCCAACATGCGCGAACTCCTCTCCCAGATGGGCGTATTGCAGGGCTCGGTAGCCGATCTCTTGGCCACCCCGGGCTCCGCCATCCTGGAGATCGACCGCAAGGTGACCCAGACCCTGAGGGGGGGCGATCTCCCCACCAAGGAGTTCGGCTTTCCGCTCGCGGGTAGCGTCCTTCCCTGGATCGACCGCGAGGTCGAGGACGGGCAGAGCCGCGAGGAATGGAAAGGGTATGCCGAGACCAACAAGATCCTCGGCACCGCGAACCCGATCCCGGTCGACGGCATCTGCGTCCGCGTGGGGGCCATGCGCTGCCACAGCCAGGCGCTGACCATCAAGCTGAACAAGGACATCCCCATCGGCGAGATCGAGGAGATGATCAAGAACGACAATCAGTGGGTCAAGTTCGTTCCCAACACCAAGGCGGAGACTTTGGCTCAGTGCACCCCGGCAGCCGTTTCCGGTTCGCTCACCGTGCCGGTCGGCCGCGTGAGGAAGATGAAGATGGGGCCGCAGTACCTCTCCGCCTTCACCTGCGGCGATCAGCTCCTTTGGGGTGCCGCCGAGCCGCTGCGCCGCATGCTGCAGATCCTGAAGGAGCGGTAAACTGCAATTGACAATGGATAATTGACAATTGACGATGAGCGATTGTCGACCGAAACGATGATAAACGGAGCGCGTCCCCGGTTTCAAGGGTGGCGCGCTCCCGTTTTTGTCTTGAGGAGATGTAACAGTATGAAGAAACTTTGGAACGTGGCAGTGGTAGGCGCGACCGGCGCGGTCGGGACCCAGATGATCGAGTGCCTGGAGGAACGGAAGTTCCCGGTGGGGAAGATAAAGTTCCTGGCCAGCGTCCGCAGCGTCGGGCAGGTCCTCGAGTTCAACGGCAAGCCGGTGCCGGTGGAAGAGCTGAAGCACGACTCCTTCGAGGGGATCGACATTGCCCTTTTCTCCGCAGGGGGGGCGCGCTCCGAAGAATTCTGCCCCTCCGCCGCCAAGGCGGGTGCGGTCTGCATCGACAACTCCAGCGCCTGGCGCATGGACCCGGAGGTGCCGCTGGTTGTCCCCGAGGTGAACCCGCACGCGCTTGCCGGCTACCGCAAGAAGGGGATCGTAGCCAACCCCAACTGCTCCACCATCCAGATGGTGGTCGCCTTGAAGCCCCTGCACGATTTCGGCTCCATCAAGCGGATCGTCGTCTCCACCTACCAGGCGGTTTCCGGCACTGGTAACAAGGCGATAGACGAACTGCGCAAGCAGACCGGCGAGCTTTTGAACGGGCGTCCGCCCAAGAACGAGGTCTACCCGCACCGCATCGCCTTCAACTGCCTGCCGCAGATCGACTCCTTCTGCGACAACGGCTACACCAAGGAAGAGATGAAGATGGTGAACGAGACCCGGAAGATAATGGAGGCGGAGATCAAGACCACCGCCACCTGCGTCAGGGTTCCCGTCTTTTACGGGCATTCCGAGTCGGTGAACATAGAGACCGCGAAAAAGATCACCGTGGCCAAGGCGCGCGAGCTTTTGGAAGACGCGCCCGGCGTGGAACTTGTGGACAACCCCGCCAACGGCGAGTACCCGATGGCGATGGACGCGGCGGGCGAGGACCTGACCCTGGTAGGTCGCATCCGCGAGGATGACACCGTCGCCAACGGCCTCAACCTCTGGGTCGTCGCCGACAACCTCAGAAAGGGCGCCGCCACCAACGCAGTCCAGATCGCGGAGTTGCTGGTGGAGGAGTACCTGAAGTAAGGCTGTCGGACAGGTCAGACAGGTCAGACAGGTCAGACAGGTCAGACAGGTCAGACAGGTCAGACAGGTCAGACAGGTCAGACAGGTCCGCGGAAAGAGTTATGCGTAACATCAAGCTGATCATAGAATACGATGGCACCGCCTATTGCGGCTGGCAGGTGCAGCCGAACGGCCGCACGGTCCAGGAGGTATTGCAGGAGGCCTTGGCGGCCATGCTGGGGGAGAAGACCCCCCTGCACGGCTCCGGCCGCACCGATGCGGGCGTGCATGCCCGCGGCATGGTGGCCTGCTTTAAAACCGATAAGGCCATGCCGCTGCGCGCCTTCCGGGAGGGGCTCAATTGCCTCCTTCCAGGCGACATCGCGGTGCGGGAGGCGTGCGAGGTCCCGCTGGAATTCCATCCCCGCTTCGACGCGCACGCGAAGCACTACCGCTACACCATTCTCTTGGACGACCTGCGCTCCCCGCTGTCGCGCCTCACGGTCTGGCGCCTTAAGGGAAAGCTCGACATCCAGGCGATGAGAGCCGCCTGCGCCGCTTTCGTCGGCGAGCACGACTTCGCCGCCTTCCGTGCTTCCAACTGCGCCGCCAAGACCACGGTGCGCAGGATCTACAGCATGGACCTGGTGCAGGAGGGGTGCTTGCTGCATCTGGACGTGAAGGGGAGCGGCTTTCTGAAGAACATGGTCCGCATCATCACCGGGACCCTGATCGAGGTGGGGCAGGGGAAGAAAAGCGTCGAGGACGTGGCGCGACTGCTTCAAGGGGGCGACCGGCAGCAGAACTCCGGCATGACTGTGCCTCCGCAGGGGCTTTGCCTGATGCAGGTCTACTATCAGGAAAAGTGCGACTGATACTGCTTTTTATAAACCGTTAATCTTTCCTTTCGGTTTTTTGTCTTGACATGAAGTGGGGAATGGATTAGATTCTCAAACTTCCGTAAGTTAATGTGCTAATTCCAGATAGCTGTGAGGTTTCGATGAAGACGCAAGTTGCCAAAAAAGAAGAAGTAACCAGGGATTGGTACCTGGTTGACGTGGATAATAAGGTGCTCGGCCGTGTTGCGACTGAAATCGCCAACGTGCTGCGCGGTAAGAACAAGCCGACCTTCACCCCGAGTGTCGATACCGGCGACTTCGTCATCGTCGTGAACGCGGAGAAGATCGCCCTGACCGGCAGAAAGCTCGCCGACAAGACCTACTACAGCCACTCCTCGTACCCGGGCGGCCTGAAAGAGATCACTGCCGGCAAACTTCTCGACAAGAAGCCGGAAGAGCTTCTGAAAAAGGCTGTCAAAGGCATGCTTCCCAAGAACAAGCTTGCCCGCCACATGCTGAAGAAGCTTAAGATCTATAGTGGCGGAGCCCATCCGCATGCGGCTCAGAACCCGAAGAATCTGAACATTTAATTCGTTCATCAGGAGATATAAAATGGCAGTCAGCTTTTACGCAACTGGGAAAAGGAAGTCGTCGATCGCCAGGGTTTGGATCAAGCCCGGCAACGGCGAGATCATTGTAAATACCAAGACTCTTGACAACTACTTCGGCAGGGAGACCTCCAAGATGGTAGTCATGCAGCCGCTCGAACTGACCGAGAACGTCGGCAAGTTCGACATCTTCTGCACCGTCAAGGGCGGCGGCGATTCCGGCCAGGCGGGCGCCATCAAGCACGGCATCACCAAGGCTCTCATCGAGGCCGATGCCGATCTGCGTGGCACGCTGAAAAAAGCGGGCTTCATCACCCGCGACTCCCGTATCAAGGAAAGAAAGAAATACGGCAAGAAGGCTGCTCGCGCAAGCTTCCAGTTCTCCAAGCGTTAATCCGCTGCCGGGACAGGCTGTTTCAGCTTTACAAAGGGGGAATCCGCAAGGGTTCCTCCTTTTGCTGTTTCAAAACCGTTAACACGGAGAACATCTGAGAAAATCTGAGTAAAAGCAGAAACAGGAGAAAAGCTTTTGCTGTTCTCTGTCTTTTTCTCAGACATCCTCAGATTTCCTCCTTGTTAATGGTTTTGGTGTGCTAACATCGGGCTTATTTTTTTCCGTTGTGAGAAGGGAGGCTTTTCATGATCAAGGTTGCCATCGTCGGGGCCAGCGGCTATACCGGCGTCGAACTTATCCGTATCCTGCATTCCCACCCCGAGGTCGCCGTCACCTGCGTCACCTCCGAACAAAGCGCCGGGCGCCCGGTCAGCTCCGTCTTCCCGAGCCTGCGCGGCAGGTGCGACATCGTCCTGGAGAACCTGGAGCCGGTAGGGATCGCGGAGAAGGTCGACATCGTCTTCACGGCGCTGCCGCACAAGGCCGCCATGGAAGTGGTGCCCACCTTCATGAAGATGGGCAAGGACGTCATCGATCTTTCCGCCGACTACCGCATTCACGATGCGGATACCTACGGCAAATGGTACGAGCCGCACCTGAACCCCGAGCTTTTGCCGGAGGCTGTGTACGGCATCCCGGAACTGCGCCGCGCCGAGATCGCCGAGGCCTCGCTGATCGCCAACCCCGGCTGCTACCCGACCAGTGTCATCCTGGGGCTTGCGCCGCTTTTGAAGGGGAAGGTGATCGATCCCAGATCCATCATCGTGGACGCCGCGTCCGGCACCTCGGGTGCGGGGCGCGGAGCCAAGGTGGATAACCTCTACTGCGAGGTGAACGAAGGGTTCCGCGCCTACGGCGTGGGGGGGGTGCACAGGCACATCCCGGAGATAGAGCAGGAGCTGTCGCTTCTGGCAGGAAACCCGCTCAACATCACCTTCACCCCGCACCTGGTTCCCATGGACCGCGGCATCCTCTCGACCATCTACTCCCAGCCGACCGGGAGCGTCAAGGCCGCCGACCTGATCGCTTTGTATCAGGCGTTCTATGACGGCGAGCCGTTCGTCAGGGTGTTGCCGGAAGGGGTTCTTCCCTCTACGGCACACGTCAGGGGCTCCAACTTCTGCGACATCGGCATCACAGTCGACCAGAGGACCGGGCGGGTCATCGTGATCTCCGCCATCGACAACTTGGTGAAAGGTGCTTCCGGGCAGGCGGTGCAGAACATGAACCTGATGTGCGGCCTACCCGAGACCCTCGGGCTGGATCTCCTGCCGGTCTTTCCTTAAAGTCAAAACCCTTGGCAAGGAGAACATCTGAGAGGATCTGAGAAAAGCAAAGACGGAGAGAAACAAAGCTCCAGCTTCGGTTATTCTCAGACGTCCTCAGATGTTCTCCGTGTTAAAGGTTCAAGGTTTTTATGAAACACGCACGACCTAAGCAATCTCCCGGCAAGTTTCTCCCCATCTCCCTCTCCGAAGCAAAAGCGCGCGGCTGGAACGAACTCGACGTCATCTTCGTGACCGGCGACGCCTACGTGGACCATCCCTCGTTCGGGGTGCCGCTTTTAGCGCGCCTCTTAGAGTCGAAGGGGTTACGCGTGGGCATCATCCCCCAGCCGGACTGGCGCAGCAAGGAGCCTTTCATGGCCTTGGGGCGCCCGCGCCTTTTCTTCGCGCTCGCGGCCGGCGCCATGGACTCCATGGTCGCCCATTACACGCCGGCCCGAAAGCTGCGCCGGGATGACGCCTACACCCCCGGCAACCGCCACGGCGCCCGCCCCAACCGCGCCATCATCGTCTACACCTCCAGGCTCAAGGAAGCCTATCGCGACGTCCCCGTGGTCATCGGCGGCATCGAGGCGAGTCTCAGGCGCTTTGCCCATTACGACTTCTGGGAGGACAAGGTGCGCCGCTCGGCGCTCTTGGACGCGAAGGCGGACCTGCTCGTCTACGGCATGGGGGAGACGCCGCTATTGGAACTGGTGCGGCGGCTTCAGAAGGGGGAGCCGTTCGCCTCCATAAGGGACATCAGGGGGACAGCCTATGTCGCAGCCACCCCTCCGGATGCAGAGGAATTGCTGGAGCTTCCCAGCTTTGAGACGGTCGCTTCCGATAATGCTGCCTACGGCCAATCTTTCCGGCTTCTGTCGGGGGAGCAGAGCCCTGCCTGCGCCAGGGTCGTGGTGCAGCGCCACGCGGAGCGTTTTCTGGTCTGCAATCCGCCGGCCTGGCCCCTCTCCGAGCAGGCACTGGACGCGATCTACGCGCTCCCCTTCGTGAAGGCGCCGCACCCGAAATACAAGGAGGCGATCCCCGCCTACGAGCAGATCAGGAACTCCATCACCACGCACCGGGGGTGCTTCGGCGGCTGCGCCTTCTGCGCCATCACCCATCACCAGGGAAAGACCATCCAGTCGAGAAGCGAGGAAAGTGTCCTGCGCGAACTGGAGCGGCTGGCGGCGCTCCCCTGGTTCAGGGGGAGCGTGAGCGATTTGGGCGGACCGACGGCCAACATGTTCGGACTTTCCTGCGGCAACAAGGAGGCGGGGGGCAAGTGCCGCCGGGAGAGCTGCCTTTATCCCAAACTTTGCGGCAACCTGGTCACCGCCGACGCCAGGAGCTCCAGGCTTCTCGCCAAGGCCCGGAAGATCTCCGGGGTGAAAAATGTTGCCGTCTCTTCCGGCGTGCGCTACGACCTGTTGGAGCGCCAGCCCAACTACCTGCGCGAGCTGGTGTCGCATCACGTGAGCGGCCTTTTGAAGGTGGCGCCAGAGCACCTGACCGACCGTGTCACCTCCGCGATGCGCAAGCCGGGAAAAGCCTGCTTCGAGCGCTTCCGCGACTCCTTCATGAAGGAGAGCGCGAGAGTCGGGAAAAGGCAGTACATCATCCCGTACTTCATCTCCGGGCATCCCGGGTGCACCCTTTCCGACATGGTGGATTTGGCCCTGATGCTTAAGCGCTGGGGGATGAAGGTAGAGCAGGTGCAGGATTTCACCCCGACACCGGGCACCCTCTCCACCTGCATCTACCACACGGGCGTCGATCCCTATACCGGGGAGAAGATGTACGTGGCGAAGACCGACCGTGAGAAGGGGCTGCAGAAATCGCTGCTGCTCTACCATGTGCCGGAGGAGAGGAAGAGCTGCCTGCAGGCGCTCAGGGAATGCGGCAGGGAAGACGCGGCGGAAGAACTCTTCGGGCCGGGAAGGAGATAGGGATGCACTACTTGTTGTTCTACGAGGTGGCGCCCGATTACCTGGAGCGCCGCGGCGAGTATCGCGCCGAGCATCTGGCGCTTGCGTGGGGCGCGGTGGAACGGGGCGAGTTGTTGCTGGGAGGTGCTCTGGCCGATCCTGCCGATGGCGCCGTGCTGCTCTTCGAGGCGGATTCGCCCGAGGTCCCCGAGGCGTTTGCCAAGGCGGACCCTTACGTGCTGAACGGCCTCGTTGCCAAATGGAGCGTGCGCGCCTGGACCACGGTGGTCGGGCCCCTCGCGCAGGCGCCGGTGCGCCAGGGGTAGGCGTAAGGCCCGCCGCTGTCTTCTAGGCGCCAGTGGGGAGAGCGAGGCTTAGAGGGCCAGACGAACCTGGATGTGGTTGGCGATGGGTGCTATGGCGGCCCCATCGAAGAGGGCCGGATACAGCCGCATCTCCACCGGGTCGAGAGCCTCGGCTATGGCAGACATCTCTCGCTTCACCTCGAACCTCGCTCCGGGTTGCAACAGGTAATCCCTGCCGTTCCCCACGGTGAGCCAGATGGTTCCCTTCAGGCAGCGTAGCGTCAAGCCTTCTGTGCCGGCTTCTACTCTCAGCAACTCCCCTTTGTCGAGACACAAGTCCATGTCCGGTTCCCCCTTATGGCGTTAGCTGGATCAACTATAGCGGTGAGCGGGGGATGAGTACAGACACAGGGCTTGCGATATGTCGCCGTTACAGTTGCAGCAGATGGCAACTGTTGCCAGGGGAAACGGGGCTGACTGTACCCCGGGTATTTTCTCGTCTTCTTGTGAGGGGTGTTTCCTTTTTTTTGACTCCGGCGAATTATTCTGACTCGCGGGTGAGACTTGTGATCTAAATGCAAACGGGACAGGAAGAGTGCGAGGGTTTTTCTTGCGCAACTGGAAACGGCCGATATAGTGTTTCTTTTCCCAATGCACTGGGGGGGTGGGTACTATGAGTCGATCGACGTATACGGTGATGCTCGAAAAAAAATTCATCCCTGAAAAAAAAGAGATTGACACCAAAGGGGTTTTGCTTTAGAAAAGGGATTCGCTTCGCAACGCAAGGTTTCGAAGCAAAGTAGGACGCGATGGTAGCGGAATCGGCTGGCGTAGCTCAACTGGTAGAGCAGCTGACTTGTAATCAGCAGGTTGCGGGTTCGAGTCCCATCGTCAGCTCCAACTGACAATTAGCAAGCACTTCTGTCTGGAGGGATTCCCGAGCGGCCAAAGGGAACAGACTGTAAATCTGTCGTCATCGACTTCGGAGGTTCGAATCCTCCTCCCTCCACCATACAAACTTCAGATGAGATGAACGTCTGCTCAATCCAGGAGATCGTGAGGTCGCTGGTACTGGGTGAGTGGGTGGCGAATCGAGTCAAAAAACTTCAAGCAGGGAATGGGCGGGAATAGCTCAGTTGGCTAGAGCGTCAGCCTTCCAAGCTGAGGGTCGCGGGTTCGAGTCCCGTTTCCCGCTCCAAAAATTGAATAAGCCCACATAGCTCAGTAGGTAGAGCACTTCCTTGGTAAGGAAGAGGTCACCGGTTCGAATCCGGTTGTGGGCTCCACTCTCTTTTTTAAAAAACAAACAAAAGCTATCCATAAAAAGCTGTCGATACATCAGGGAGGATTCCTCATGGCTAAAGCTAAATTCGAAAGAACTAAACCGCATGTGAACATAGGGACCATCGGTCACGTCGACCACGGCAAGACCACCCTGACCGCAGCAATCACCAAGGTACTCGCAGGCAAAGGCCAGGCCGAGTTCAAGGCGTTCGACCAGATCGACAACGCACCGGAAGAGCGCGAGCGTGGTATCACCATCGCTACCGCCCATGTCGAGTACGAGACCGACAAGCGTCACTACGCTCACGTCGACTGCCCGGGTCACGCCGACTACGTTAAGAACATGATCACCGGTGCGGCGCAGATGGACGGCGCCATCCTGGTTGTTTCCGCAGCTGACGGCCCGATGCCGCAGACCCGCGAGCACATCCTGCTTGCGCGTCAGGTCGGCGTCCCCTACATCGTCGTGTTCCTGAACAAGGCCGACATGGTGGACGACGAGGAGCTCCTCGAGCTGGTCGAGCTGGAAGTTCGCGAACTCCTCTCCTCCTACGACTTCCCGGGCGACGATATCCCCATCATCAAGGGTTCCGCTCTCAAAGGGCTCGAAGGCGACGCCGGCGAGCTGGGCGAGCAGGCAATCATGAAACTGATGGAAGCTGTCGACACCTACATCCCGGAGCCGGTTCGCGCCATCGACAAGCCGTTCCTGATGCCGGTCGAGGACGTGTTCTCCATCTCCGGTCGCGGCACCGTCGCAACCGGTCGTGTCGAGCGCGGCATCGTGAAAGTCGGCGAGGAGGTCGAGATCGTCGGCATGAAGGCCACCGCCAAGACCACCGTCACCGGCGTCGAGATGTTCCGTAAGCTCCTCGACGAAGGTCGCGCAGGCGACAACATCGGCGCGCTGCTGCGCGGCGTGAAGCGTGAAGAGATCGAGCGCGGCCAGGTTCTGGCCAAGCCGGGCTCCATCACCCCGCACACCAAGTTCAAGGCAGAAGCCTACATCCTCTCCAAAGAGGAAGGCGGCCGTCACACCCCGTTCTTCAACGGCTATCGCCCGCAGTTCTACTTCAGGACCACCGACGTGACCGGGATCGTTGACCTCGAGGCAGGCGTCGAGATGGTTATGCCTGGCGACAACGTCTCGGTGACCGTCAACCTGATCACCCCGATCGCGATGGACGAAGGTCTGCGTTTCGCAATCCGCGAAGGCGGCCGCACCGTCGGCGCCGGTGTCGTAGCCTCCATCATCGAGTAAGGTACATCGAGCGCGCGTTTCGTTGCCGGTTTCCCCGGTGCGAAACGCGATGCTCTTTTTAAATTAGTTTGAAAAGGACACAAAGACATGCCTAGAGACATCATCACCCTTGGTTGCACCGAGTGCAAACAGCGTAACTATACGACCACCAAGAACAAGAAAAATACGCCTCAGAAACTGGAGTTCAACAAGTACTGCCGTTTCTGCCAGAAGCACACTCTGCACAAAGAAACCAAATAGTACAGTTTGGGATCCCGGTGTTCTGGGATCCCCGCCGCAGGCCAGTAGCTCTAACGGCTAGAGCACCGGTCTCCAAAACCGGGTGTTGGGGGTTCGAATCCCTCCTGGCCTGCCATTTTATTTCGATTTCACCAAGTGGGAGTGACAAGTGCTCGCTAAAGCCAAGACTTTTTTTGAGGACGTACAGGCGGAACTCGCCAAGGTGACTTGGCCGACCCGCAAGGAGACCATCTCTACAGCTCAGGTAGTCGTCGTCATCATCGTGATCATCTCTCTGTATCTTGGCGCCTGCGACGCGGTCCTTACTAAGCTCATCAGGTCGATACTTCGCTAGGGGACTGAAAAATGGCACATAAATGGTACGGCGTACACACCTACTCCGGATTCGAGAACAAGGTGCGCCTCTCGCTTGCCGAGCGCATCAAGAACCTCGAGATGGAGGAGTTCTTCGGCGAGATCCTGATCCCGTGCGAAACCGTCGTCGAACTGAAAAAGGGTGAGAAGAAGACTTCGTCCAGGAAGTTCTTCCCCGGCTACATCCTGGTTAACATGGAATTGAACGACGACACCTGGCACGTGGTCAAAGAGACCGCTAAAGTGACCGGGTTCGTCGGAGGCAACAACCCCTTCCCGATCCCGGACGACGAAGTTGCCAAGATCACGAAGAGGATGGAGGAGGGCGCCGAGAAGCCCCGTCCCAAGGTTCTCTTCGAGGTGGGCGAGACGGTGCGGGTCATCGACGGTCCTTTCCTCAACTTCTCCGGCGTAGTCGAGGACGTGAAACCCGACAAGGGGAAACTCAAGGTCATGGTCAGCATCTTCGGGCGCGCCACCCCGGTCGAGCTCGAGTTCATGCAGGTAGAAAAGCAGTAGGGGCGACCCGGCTGTTACCTATAAGACGCTTCAGGCAGTTCGAAGGAATGATAAAGGAGTAGGAAAATGGCGAAAAAAATTACCGGTTATATAAAGCTGCAGGTACCCGCAGGAAAGGCTAACCCCTCTCCCCCGATCGGTCCCGCACTCGGTCAGCACGGCGTCAACATCATGGAGTTCTGCAAGGCATTCAACGCGAAGACCCAGGCGGACGAGGGTACCATCACCCCGGTCGTCATCACCGTCTACGCCGACAGGTCCTTCACCTTCATCACCAAGACCCCGCCGGCTCCGGTTCTCATCAAGAAGGCTCTCGGCCTCCAGAGCGGCTCCGCGGTCCCCAACAAGACCAAGGTCGGCAAGCTCACCAAGGACCAGGTTCGCGAGATCGCTACCAAGAAGATGCCCGACCTCAACGCAGCTAGCCTTGAGGCTGCCATGAAGACCATCGAAGGCACCGCGCGCAGCATGGGCGTTGAAATAGTTTAAGTAAAGAGAGGGTAACTAGAAATGTCTATGTCAAAGAAGCTTAAAGAGGCTCGCGCCAAGGTCGACAGGACCAAAACCTATCCCCTCGCGGACGGCATTGAGCTGGTCAAGGGCGCTGCATTCGCCAAGTTCGACGAGACCGTCGACCTCGTGGTGAAGCTGGGCGTCGATCCCCGTCACGCCGACCAGATGGTTCGTGGCGCCGTGGTGCTCCCGAACGGCCTGGGCAAGGACGTACGCGTCCTGGTGTTCGCCAAGGGCGAGAAGGAGAAGGAGGCCCGCGAGGCCGGTGCCGATTACGTTGGCGCCGATGACCTGGTCGCCAAGATCCAGGGCGGCTGGTTCGAGTTCGACACCGCCATCGCTACCCCGGACATGATGGGTGTGGTCGGCAAGATCGGTAAGCTCCTCGGTCCCCGCGGCCTGATGCCGAACCCGAAGGTCGGTACCGTGACCTTCGACCTGGCCCGCGCCATCAAGGAATCCAAGTCCGGTAAGGTCGAGTTCCGCGTCGAGAAAGCCGGTATCGTCCACGCCCCGGTAGGGAAGGTCTCCTTCGCCGCCGACACCCTGAAGCAGAACGTGGTCGCCCTGGTGGAAGCCCTCCAGAAGGCTAAGCCGGCTGCCGCCAAGGGTACCTATATGAAGAAGGTCTCCGTATCTTCCACCATGGGCCCCGGCGTCAACATCGATCTCGCTGACATCAGCGCGATCTTGAAATAAATAGCAGTAAAGCTGTAAAGCCAAAGTCAAAGACAGTAGGTGCCTGAAAGACAGATTGAGAGAGAAACCTTTATCTTAATCTGCTTCTCAAGGGTTAAACGCCTCACGGCGGCCAACCGAGACTTGCAAGACGTTGCGCGAAAATGCATGTTCCCGCAACTTCCTGACTTTGGCGGGGTTCCGTACCCGTATACCAAAAGAAAGGAGGAAGGCGCTTGAATAAGGAAAACAAACAAGAACTTGTTGCCGAGATGCACGACAAGCTCCAGAGGGCCCAGGCGGTCTTTCTCGCGGATTTCCGCGGGATGAACGTCGGCCAAGCCACTGAGCTCAGAAACGAGCTCAGGAAAGCGAACGCCGAGTACAAGGTCGTCAAGAACACCCTGCTCGAGATCGCTTCCAAAGGGACCGACAAGGAAGGGCTCAACCCCTACTACGCCGGCCCTACGGCTATCGCTCTTTGCTACGACGATCCCGTCGCAGCGGCCAAGGTGCTGTCCCGCTTCAACAAGGAAAACACCAACCCGTTTACCTTGAAAGCCGGCGTGCTCACCGGCAAGACCATCAACGTGGCTGACATCCAGGCTCTCGCAGACCTGCCGAGCCGTGAAGTGCTTATCGCCAAGATGCTGGGCAGCATGCAGGCACCGGCAAGCAACTTCGTACGCGTTCTGGCAGCAGTCCCGGGCGGCTTTGTACGCGCGCTGGACGCGATCCGCGCACAGAAAGAAGCCTAGTCACAGTTCACACACACTTTCGCTCAACCATCTAAAATATTCTGTGGAGGAATAAAGAAATGGCTATCACCAAAGAAGAAGTAATCAGCTTCATCGAAAACATGTCCGTCCTCGAACTTGCTAACCTCGTGAAAGAGCTCGAGGAGAAGTTCGGCGTTTCCGCAGCAGCTCCGGTTGCTGTCGCTGCTGCAGGCCCGGCTGCCGGCCCGGCTGAGTCCGCTGAAGAGAAGACCGAGTTCGACGTCATCCTGAAGGCCGCTGGCGCCAACAAGATCGCAGTCATCAAGGTCGTCCGCGGCCTGACCTCCCTGGGCCTGAAAGAAGCCAAGGACCTGGTCGACGGCGCACCGCAGCCGGTCAAGACTGGCATCTCCAAAGAAGAAGCTGCCGACGCACAGAAGCAGCTGGTCGAGGCAGGCGCAGAAGTGGAAGTGAAATAAGTAGTCCTGCACCGATCTTTACCAAAGCCAAGGTCGCTTCATGCGGCCTTGGCTGTTCTATTTTAGTTTGAGGCCGCTTCACCCCGCTGTACCCGCCACAACTACCACAGCAGGAAATTCAAGGGGGTGGAGGTCTTCCAAGGCGTTCACCACAAGGAGAAGATATGGCTTATTCAATCGCGAATAACCCCCTGTTGCGCAAGAACTTCGCCAAGATCCACAAGATCATCGACATACCGAACCTCATCGACATCCAGAAAAATTCCTACAAGAGATTCCTCCAACTAGACACTCCCGTAGACGCACGCAAAAATTCCGGCCTCGAAGCCGTTTTCCGCAGCGTCTTCCCGATCAGGGACTTCAGCGACACCGCCTCGCTTGAGTACGTTTCGTATTCGCTCGGCGCGCCCAAGTACGACGTGGAGGAGTGCCACCAGCGCGGCATGACCTTCGCGGCCCCGATGAAGGTGAAGGTGAGGCTGGTGGTGTGGGATGTGGCGAAGGACCCCGGTACCAGATCGATCCGCGATATCAAGGAGCAGGAGGTTTATTTCGGCGAAATCCCGCTGATGACCGACAACGGGACCTTTATCATAAACGGCACCGAGCGCGTCATCGTGAGCCAGCTGCACCGCTCTCCGGGCGTTTTCTACGACCACGACAAAGGGAAGACCCACTCCAGCGGCAAGGTGCTCTACTCCGCTCGCGTGATTCCGTACCGCGGCTCGTGGCTTGACTTTGAATTTGACCATAAAGACATCCTTTATGTTCGCATAGACAGACGGCGCAAGATGCCGGCCACCGTGCTCCTCAAGGCGCTCGGCTACTCCAATGACGCGCTGATCAACTACTTCTACAAGTCCGAAGAGGTAAAGCTCGGCGACAACGGCGCCATGACCAAGCTCGCCGACGCTGAGCTTCTCTCGAACCAGAAGGCTACCGCTGACATCGTCGACCCGGCTACCGGCGAGGTGATCCTCAAGGCGAACCGCAAGTTCACCAAGGCGGCGCTCAGGAAGATGGCCGAGCACGGGATCAAGGAGATCCCCATCTCCGAGGAGGAGGTGGTTGCAAAGGTCGCTTCGCACGACATCTACGACCCGGCTACCGGCGAGATCATCGTGGAGTGCAACGAGGAGCTCACCCAGGCCAAACTCGAGGAGATCATCCAGAAGGGGATCACCACCTTCCAGGTGCTCTTCATCGACAACCTGCACGTCACCTCCAGCTTCCGCGACACCATCCTGATCGACAAGATCGGCTCCACCGACGAGGCGCTGATCGAGATCTACCGCCGTCTGCGTCCGGGCGACCCGCCGACGCTTAAGAGCGCGCTGGTTCTCTTCGAGAACCTGTTCTTCAACGCGGAGCGCTACGACCTCTCCGCCGTCGGCCGCCTGAAGCTCAACTACAAGCTGGGCGTAGACGTGCCGCTTGACTGCATGACGCTCACCCGCGAGGACATCCTCGAGGTGGTGCGCTACCTGATCGAGCTGAAAAACGGCAAGGGGAACATCGATGACATCGACCACCTGGGCAACCGTCGTGTCCGCGCCGTGGGCGAGCTTTTGGAAAACCAGTACCGCATCGGCCTGGTCAGGATGGAGCGCGCCATCAAGGAGCGCATGAGCCTGCAGGAAGTCGAGAACCTGATGCCGCACGACCTGATCAACTCCAAGCCGGTCTCCGCAGTAGTGAAGGAGTTCTTCGGCTCCTCGCAGCTCTCCCAGTTCATGGACCAGACCAACCCGCTCTCCGAGGTCACGCACAAGCGCCGTCTCTCGGCTCTGGGACCGGGGGGCCTAACCCGCGAGCGCGCGGGCTTCGAAGTCCGCGACGTACACCCGACCCACTACGGCCGCGTCTGCCCGATCGAGACCCCTGAGGGTCCGAACATCGGTCTCATCGCGTCGCTCTCTACCTACGCAAGGATCAACGAGCACGGCTTCGTCGAGACGCCGTACCGCGTGGTCAGTGAAGGGAAGGTGACCGACGAGGTCCGCTTCTTCTCGGCTCTCGAGGAGGAAGGGCACGCCATCGCCCAGGCCAACGCCGAGATCGATAAAGACGGGCGCTTCGCAGCTGACTACATCTCGGCCAGGAAATCCGGCGAGTTCGTCCTCGTGGGACGCGACGAGCTGGAGCTTATGGACGTGGCCCCGATGCAGCTGGTTTCCGTCGCGGCATCGCTGATCCCGTTCCTCGAGAACGACGACGCGAACCGCGCACTGATGGGTTCCAACATGCAGCGCCAGGCCGTTCCGCTTCTGCGCGCCGACTCTCCGCTGGTAGGAACCGGGATGGAGCGCGTCGTCGCACGCGACTCCGGTGTTTCCTCGGTTGCCCGCCATAACGGGGTGGTGGAGAGCGTCGATGCCTCCCGCATCGTCGTCAAAATCGACGAGGATCAGTACGACGCGACCGGCACCGGCGTCGACATCTACAACCTGATCAAGTTCGCCCGCTCCAACCAGAACACCTGCATCAACCAGAGGCCGGTGGTAAAGGTAGGCGACCACGTGAAGGCTGGCGACATCATCGCCGACGGCCCCTCCACCGACATGGGCGAGCTGGCTCTGGGGCAGAACGTGCTGATCGCGTTCATGCCGTGGGGCGGCTACAACTACGAGGACTCCATCCTCATCTCGGAGCGCCTGGTAAAAGACGACCGCTACACCTCGATCCACATCGAGGAGTTCGAGGCCGTGGCCCGCGACACCAAGCTCGGCAAGGAGGAGATCACCTCCGACATCCCGAACCTGGGCGAAGAGACCCTGAAGGACCTGGACGAGTCGGGCATCATCAGGATCGGCGCTGAAGTCCGTCCGGGCGATATCCTGGTCGGCAAGATCACTCCGAAGGGCGAGACCCAGCTCTCCCCGGAAGAGAAACTCCTGCGCGCCATCTTCGGCGAGAAGGCGGGCGACGTGCGCGACACCTCGCTGCGCGTACCGCCGGGGGTGGAAGGTACCGTCATCGGTGCCAAGATCTTCTCCCGTAAGGGTGCCGACAAGGACGCCCGTACCGAGATCATCGAGAAGGCCGAGGAGATGCGGCTTCGGAAAGACGAGCAGGACGAGATCCGGATCATCCGCGATTCGGCTATCGGGAAGCTGAAGAAACTGCTGGTGGGCAAGGCCGCCGCAGTGAAGATAGAAGGGAGCGACGGCAAGGTGCTGATCCCGAAAGGGGCGGCCATCACCGAGGAGATGCTGAAATCGTTCTCCATGGACCGCTGGGACGAGATCTCCATCGCCGACGACGACACCATCGACGAGAAAGTGGCCCAGACGCTCTCCACGCTGAACCAGCAGATCGACATCATCAAGTACGTCTTCGACGACAAGGTGCAGAAGCTGCGCCGCGGCGACGATCTGCCGCCGGGCGTCATCAAGATGGTCAAGGTCTACATCGCCATCAAGCGTAAGCTCCAGGTGGGCGACAAGATGGCGGGCCGCCACGGTAACAAGGGTGTCGTTTCCAGGATCCTCCCGGAAGAGGACATGCCGTACATGGAAGACGGCCGTCCGGTAGAGATCGTGCTGAACCCGCTGGGCGTACCTTCCCGTATGAACGTTGGGCAGATCCTCGAGATGCACCTCGGCTGGGGCGCCAAGGGGCTCGGCTGGAAGATCGAGGAGTTCCTCGAGAAGAACGCCCCGCACGATGAGATCAAGAGGTTCCTGAAGGGGGCGTACGACAACCCGGAAATGGACCGCTTCCTCGATACTCTGGAAGGTGAGGAGCTCCTCAACCTGGCACGACGCCTGAAGCGCGGCATCCCCATGTCGTCGCCGGTCTTCGAGGGTGCGAGCGAGGAGTCGATACAGTCGATGCTGACCCATGCAGGCTTCAGCACCACCGGTCAGGTCACCCTCTACGACGGCAAGAGCGGCGACAAGTTCATGCACCAGGTCACCGTCGGGATCATGTACTTCTTGAAGCTGCACCACCTGGTCGACGACAAGATCCACGCGAGGAGCATCGGGCCCTACTCTCTGGTCACCCAGCAGCCGCTGGGGGGCAAGGCGCGGTTCGGCGGTCAGAGGCTCGGGGAGATGGAGGTCTGGGCGATGGAGGCCTACGGCGCCGCATACGCGCTGCAGGAATTCCTCACCGTCAAGTCCGACGACGTGGCCGGCCGCACCAGGATGTACGAGGCCATCGTCAAAGGGAAGCACACCCTGGAGCCGGGCCTGCCCGAGTCGTTCAACGTCCTCATCAAGGAACTCCAGTCCCTTGGCCTCGACGTGGAACTCCTGGAAGGCGACGAGGACTAAAAACTGTTCAACGTTCAACGTTCGGCGTTTAAACCCACTGCCGGTTTTTCGCCGAACGTTGAACGCGGAACGTTGAACGGCCTCTTAATCTGATTACGTAACTCCTACTACTAAGGAGGAATATATTTTGGAAGACATTTTTAACTTTTTCGATAAGCCGAAGGACCCGCTCCACTTCTCTTCCATCAAGATCTCGATCTCCTCGCCGGACAAGATCCGCGAGCGTTCCTTCGGGGAAGTGAAGAAACCGGAAACCATAAACTACCGTACCTTCAAGCCGGAGCGCGATGGCCTCTTCTGCGCCAAGATCTTCGGACCGACCAAGGATTACGAGTGCAACTGCGGCAAGTACAAGCGCATGAAGCACCGCGGCATCGTCTGCGAGAAGTGCGGCGTCGAGGTCATCCCCTCCAAGGTGCGCCGCGAGCGCCTGGGGCACATCGACCTGGCCACCCCGGTGGCGCACATCTGGTTCCTGAAGTCGCTCCCGTCCAGGATCGGCAACCTGATGGACATCACGCTTAAGGACCTCGAGAAGGTGCTCTACTTCGAGGCCTACGTGGTAACCGATCCGAAGGACACCGGCCTTGCCTTCGGTACCGTCTTCTCTGAGGACCAGTACCAGAAGGCCCTCGAGGAATACAGCTACGGCTTCGAGGCCGGCATGGGCGCCGCTGCGATTCGCACCTGCCTCACCTCGATGGACCTGGACCAACTCTCCGAGCAGCTCCGTATCGAGATGCAGGAGGCGACCTCCGAGGCCAAGCGCAAGAAGACCGCCAAGCGCCTGAAGGTTATCGAGGCCTTCAAAAACTCCGGCAATAAGCCCGAGTGGATGATCCTCGAGTGCATCCCGGTCCTGCCGCCTGAGCTCCGTCCGCTGGTCCCTCTCGACGGCGGCCGCTTCGCTACGAGCGACCTGAACGACCTGTACCGTCGCGTCATCAACCGCAACAACCGCTTGAAGCGCCTGATGGAACTGCAGGCCCCCGAGGTCATCATCAGGAACGAGAAGCGCATGCTGCAGGAGGCGGTCGACGCGCTGTTCGACAACGGCCGCCGCGGCCGCGCCATCGCAGGCCCGAACAAGCGTCCGCTTAAGTCCCTCTCCGACATGCTCAAAGGGAAATCCGGCCGTTTCCGCCAGAACCTCCTCGGTAAGCGTGTCGACTACTCCGGCCGTTCCGTTATCGTCGTCGGTCCGGAGCTTCGCCTGCACCAGTGCGGTCTGCCGAAGAAGATGGCCCTCGAGCTCTTCAAGCCGTTCATCTACAACAAGCTCGAGGAGCGCGGTTTCGTCACCACCATCAAGAGCGCCAAGAAGATGGTGGAGAAGGAGAAGCCGGAAGTCTGGGACGTGCTCGAGGAGGTTATCAAGGAGCACCCGGTTCTGCTGAACCGCGCCCCGACCCTGCACCGCTTGGGCATCCAGGCTTTTGAACCGGTGCTCATCGAAGGAAAGGCGATCCAGCTCCACCCGCTGGTCTGCACCGCCTTCAACGCCGACTTCGACGGCGACCAGATGGCCGTCCACCTCCCCCTCTCGGTTGAGAGCCAGGTGGAGGCGCGCGTCCTCATGATGTCGACCAACAACATCCTGTCGCCGGCGCACGGCAAGCCGATCATCGTGCCGTCGCAGGACATGGTTCTCGGGATCTACTACATGACCCGCGATAAGCACTTCGCGCTGGGGGAAGGGAAGATCTTCGCCTCCCCGGACGAGGTCAACATCGCCTGGGACGCGGGTGAGATCCACCTGCAGGCGCGTATCAAGGTCAGGATGAAGAACCTCGTCTCGGACGAGAAGCCGACCCTGATCGAGACCACCACCGGCCGCGTGCTTTTGCGCGACATCCTGCCGGATGCCGTGCCGTATGCAACCATCAACAAGGTCATGACCAAGAAGGAGCTCTCCAACCTGGTCGACGTCTGCTACCGTCTGGCCGGGAACAAGGAGACGGTCATCCTCGCCGACAAGCTGAAGGCGATCGGTTTCCGCTACGCGGCGAAAGCCGGCATCTCCATCTCGATCAACGACATGGTCATCCCGGAAGGAAAGCCCGCCATCATCAACCGCGCCACCGAAGAGGTGCAGGAGATCCAGAACCAGTACACCGAGGGTCTCATCACCGACGGCGAGCGCTACAACAAGGTCATCGACATCTGGGCGAAATCCACCGAGGACATCGCCAAGGAGATGCTGGACAACCTCTCCCGCGACACCATCCTGGACCCGGAAGGGAAGGAAGTGAAGGTTCCCTCCTTCAACGCGATCCACATGATGGCCGACTCGGGCGCAAGGGGTAGCGCGCAGCAGATCCGCCAGCTGGCAGGGATGAGGGGACTCATGGCCAAACCTTCGGGCGAGATCATCGAGACCCCGATCACGGCGAACTTTCGCGAAGGCCTCACCGTGCTCCAGTACTTCATCTCCACCCACGGCGCACGTAAGGGTCTGGCCGATACCGCGCTCAAGACGGCGAACTCCGGTTACCTTACCCGCCGTCTGGTCGACGTCGCGCAGGACGCCATCATCACCGAGGCCGACTGCGGCACCATCGACGGGCTCACCGTCTCCTCCCTCACCGAGGGTGGCGAGGTGATCGAGCACATCGGCGACCGTATCCTCGGGCGCGTGGCTCTCGACGACATCCTCGACCCGGTCACCGGCGACGTGCTGGTCCCGGCCAACGAGGAGATCGACGAGACGCTGGTGGCGAAGATCGAAGCCGCCGGCCTCGAGAAGGTCAAGATCCGCTCGGTGCTCACCTGCGAGAGCCGCCGCGGCATCTGCGCCAAGTGCTACGGCCGCGACCTGGCACGCGGGCACCTGGTGAACCGCGGCGAGGCGGTCGGCGTCATCGCCGCCCAGTCCATCGGCGAGCCGGGCACCCAGCTCACCATGCGTACCTTCCACATCGGTGGTACCGCTTCGAGGCGCGCCGAGCAGACCGCGTTGGAGGCGAGGAACGAGGGTTTCGCCAAGTTCATCAACATCAACTACGTCACCAACTCGGAAGGGCACCACATCGTCATGAACCGCAACGGCGAGCTCGCCATCGTGGACGAGACCGGGCGCGAGCGCGAGAAGTACGGCGTCGTCTACGGTGCGAAGATCAAGGTGAGCCCGCAAGAGAAGGTCGCCCAGGGGCAGTCGGTCGCCGAGTGGGACCCGTACACCATGCCGATCCTCACCGAGGTCGCCGGCCGGGTCAAGTTCGGGGACGTCATCGAGGGCGTCACCATGGAGGAGCAGGTCGACGAAGTCACCGGTCTCTCCAGGAAGGTCATCATCGAGACCCGCGACACCGACAAGCGTCCGCGCATCACCATCAAGGACGAGAGCGGCAAGACCGCCAAGATCGGCGAGAACCTTCTGGCCCGCTACTACCTCCCGGTCGGCTCCAACATCAACGTGCTGGAAGAAATCGAGGTGAACGCAGGCGACGTAATCGCCAAGATCCCGCGCGAAACCACCAAGACCAAGGACATCACCGGTGGTCTGCCGCGTGTTGCCGAGCTCTTCGAAGCGAGGAAACCGAAGGACTTCGCGGTCATCACCGAGATCGACGGCGTGGTCGCCTTCGGCAAGGACGCCAAGGGTAAGCGCAAGGTACTGGTCACTCCGGAACTCGGCGAGCCCAAGGAATACCTGATCCCCAAGGGGAAGCACATCAGCGTCCACGAAGGGGACCATGTCCGCGCCGGCGAGGCGCTCATGGACGGCTCCTCCAACCCGCACGACATCCTGCGCGTCCTCGGCCAGAAAGAACTGGCCAAGTACCTGGTCGACGAGGTCCAGGAGGTGTATCGACTCCAGGGCGTCAAGATCAACGACAAGCACATCGAGACCATCGTACGTCAGATGCTGCGCCGCGTCAGGGTCAAGGATGTCGGCGATACCAATCTGCTCATCGACGATCAGATCGAGCGCTGGGTCTTTGAGGAAGAAAACGAAAAGGCGATGGACAAAGGCGGGCGTCCTGCAACTGCTGAGTCATTGCTCCTTGGCATAACCAAGGCGTCGCTCTCTACCGAGTCATTTATTTCTGCTGCTTCCTTCCAGGAGACAACAAAAGTATTGACACAAGCATCGATTGAAGGTAAGGTCGATAGTCTTCGCGGTCTCAAAGAGAACGTGATTATGGGCCGCTTGATCCCGGCGGGAACGGGATTGGCTCTTTACCGCAACCTACGCATGGTTGCTGAGGAGCCAGTAATCATTCCGGAGCCAGCAGAACCGGAAGATGAAGAAATCTACGAAGAAGAAGCCTAGCCTGAATGCTCGGTCGGAGGAAGAGGGGCTCCCCTGAATCCTTCGACCGATTTCTCACTTTTTTCAAAATAAAACTTGACAAGCGCCGTATGCGCTGTTATTTTCGTCGCTTCCGCCGGGAGACCAGCTCCTTTGCGGGAAGAATTGCGTGAGAGGAATGTATGCCAACTATTAATCAGCTTATTCGTCATGGTCGGGAGTCAAAGGGTGATAAATCCACTGCTCCGGCACTCAGGAGCTGCCCGCAGAAGAGGGGCGTTTGCACTAGGGTTTACACCACAACCCCGAAGAAACCGAACTCCGCACTCCGTAAGGTGGCGAGGGTAAGGCTTACCAACGGCGTTGAGGTGACCTCCTACATTCCCGGTGTTGGTCACAACCTCCAGGAGCACTCCGTTGTCCTGATCAGGGGCGGCAGGGTCAAGGACCTTCCGGGTGTTCGTTACCACATCGTCCGCGGCACGCTCGACTCCGTCGGCGTCAAGGGTCGGATGAAGAGTCGTTCGAAGTACGGGGCCAAAAGACCCAAGTAACCGATTAAAGTGAGAGGTTTGACATGCCAAGAAGAAGAGAAGTAGCCAAGCGGGTAATTCTTCCGGATCCTAAATATGCGGATAGGGTAGTTGCCAAGCTCATCAATATAATCATGCTGGACGGCAAGAAGTCGACCGCAGAGAAGGCCCTGTACGGAGCGATGGAAATCGCGGCCGGCAAGGCAGGCGAAGAGCCGGTCAAGGTGCTCAAGAAGTGCCTGGACAACATCAAGCCGATGCTCGAAGTCAAGTCCCGCAGGGTCGGCGGTTCGACCTACCAGGTTCCGGTCGAAGTGCGCCCCGAGCGCCGCGTCTCCCTGGCAATGCGCTGGCTGGTGAAGTACTCCAACACCAGGAGCGAGAAGACCGTCACCGACAAGCTGGCCGGTGAGATCCTCGACGCGTACAACAACCGCGGTTCCGCGGTGAAGAAGCGCGAGGATACCCACAAGATGGCAGAGGCCAACCGCGCCTTCGCCCACTACCGCTGGTAGTTTTCGGCGGCACACATTAAGGGTTAGAGAGCAACTCGAAGGAGATTGTAAGTGGCACGTCAGGTTTCGTTGGAAATGACCCGTAATATCGGGATCATGGCTCACATAGATGCAGGGAAGACCACCACCACGGAGCGTATCCTCTACTACACCGGTGTTTCCCACAAGATCGGCGAAGTCCACGACGGCGCCGCTACCATGGACTGGATGGAGCAGGAGCAGGAGCGTGGCATCACCATCACCTCCGCTGCTACCACCTGCAACTGGAGAGACCATCGCATTAACATCATCGACACCCCGGGTCACGTCGACTTCACCATCGAGGTCGAGCGCTCCCTGCGTGTTCTGGACGGCGCTGTCGCCGTGTTCTGCTCGGTCGGTGGCGTAGAACCCCAGTCCGAGACCGTCTGGCGCCAGGCTGACAAGTACCGCGTTCCCCGCATCGCGTTCATCAACAAGATGGACCGCGTGGGCGCAGACTTCTTCCGCGGCATCGCCATGATCAAGGATCGGCTTAAGGCGAACCCTGTTCCGCTGCAGATCCCGATCGGGAGCGAAGAGAACTACAAGGGCCTCGTCGACCTCATCGAGATGAAGGGCATCGTCTTCAACGACGAGAGCATGGGCGCTACTTTCGACACCATCGAGATCCCGGCCGACCTGCTCGAGCAGGCTCAGGAGTACCGCGAGGCGCTGATCGAGGAAGTTTCTTCCCACGACGACGTGCTGATGGAGAAGTACCTGGGCGGCGAAGAGATCAGCAACGCCGAACTGAAGGCGGCCATCCGCCAGGCTACCCTCGACATCAAGATCTGCCCGGTCATCTGCGGTTCCGCATTCAAAAACAAGGGCGTGCAGCACCTCTTGGACGCCGTCCTCGACTACATGCCGGCTCCGACCGACATCCCCGCTATCCAGGGTGTCGACGCCAACACCGACGCGCCGATCGAGCGTCATGCTTCCGACTCCGAGCCGTTCGCTGCTCTGGGCTTCAAGATCATGACCGACCCGTTCGTAGGCCAGCTCTGCTTCTTCCGCGTCTACTCCGGCGTGATCCAGTCCGGCTCCTACGTGTACAACGCCACCAAGGGCAAGCGCGAGAGGATCGGCCGCATCCTGAAGATGCACGCCAACAAGCGTGAAGAGATCAAGGAAGTCTACGCCGGCGACATCGCCGCCGCGGTAGGCCTGAAATACACCACCACGGGCGACACGCTCTGCGCCGAGGACCATGCGGTTATCCTCGAGTCCATCGAGTTCCCCGAGCCGGTCATCTCCATCGCCATCGAGCCGAAAACCAAGGCCGATCAGGAGAAGCTGGGCCTCTCGCTCGGCAAGCTCGCTTCCGAGGACCCCTCCTTCCGCGTCAAGACGGACGAGGAGACCGGCCAGACCATCATCTCCGGCATGGGCGAGCTGCACCTGGAGATCATCGTCGACCGTCTGTTCCGCGAGTTCAAGGTAGAGGCGAACGTCGGCAAGCCGCAGGTCGCCTACCGCGAGACCATCACCAAGAAGGTCAAGGCGGAAGGGAAGTTCGTGCGCCAGTCCGGCGGTCGCGGTCAGTTCGGCCACGTCTGGCTTGAGGTCGAGCCGCAGGAAGCAGGGAAGGGCTACGAGTTCGTCGACGCCATCAAGGGCGGCGTCGTTCCCCGCGAGTACATCCCGGCGGTCGACAAGGGGATCAAGGAAGCGCTGGACAACGGCGTCATGGCCGGCTTCCCGGTCGTCGACATCAAGGTCACCCTGGTCGACGGTTCCTATCACGAGGTCGACTCCTCCGAGATGGCGTTCAAGATCGCAGGTTCCATGGGCTTCAAGGAAGGCTGCCAGAAGGCCTCCCCGATCATCCTGGAGCCGATCATGTCGGTGGAAGTCGTGGTTCCGGAGGAGTACATGGGTGACGTCATCGGCGACCTGAACTCCCGCCGCGGCCGCATCATGGGCATGGAAGGGCGCGCAGGCGCACAGGTGGTCGCATCGATGGTGCCGCTGGCACAGATGTTCGGCTACTCCACCGACCTGCGTTCCGCAACCCAGGGTCGTGCAACGTACTCCATGACCTTCGATCATTACGAGCCGGTGCCGAAGTCGGTCGCCGAGGAAATAGTAGCGAAGGTCAAAGGCTAATTATTCAATTTCCCTATCGAGGAGGATTCCGAAATGGCAAAAGCTAAATTTGAAAGAACCAAGCCGCACGTTAACATCGGCACCATCGGCCACGTCGACCACGGCAAGACTACCCTGACCGCGGCAATCACCAAGGTACTCGCAGGCAAAGGCCAGGCCGAGTTCAAGGCGTTCGACCAGATCGACAACGCACCGGAAGAGCGCGAGCGTGGTATCACCATCGCTACCGCCCACGTCGAGTACGAGACCGACAAGCGTCACTACGCTCACGTCGACTGCCCGGGCCACGCCGACTACGTAAAGAACATGATCACCGGTGCGGCGCAGATGGACGGCGCCATCCTGGTTGTTTCCGCAGCAGACGGCCCGATGCCGCAGACCCGTGAGCACATCCTGCTCGCGCGTCAGGTCGGCGTCCCCTACATCGTCGTGTTCCTGAACAAGGCCGACATGGTGGACGACGAGGAGCTCCTCGAGCTGGTCGAGCTGGAAGTTCGCGAACTCCTCTCCTCCTATGACTTCCCGGGCGACGATATCCCCATCATCAAGGGTTCCGCTCTCAAAGGGCTCGAAGGCGACACCGGCGAGCTGGGCGAGCAGGCCATCATGAAGCTGATGGAAGCTGTCGACACCTACATCCCGGAGCCGGTTCGCGCCATCGACAAGCCGTTCCTGATGCCGGTCGAGGACGTGTTCTCCATCTCCGGTCGCGGTACCGTCGCAACCGGCCGTGTCGAGCGCGGCATCGTGAAAGTCGGCGAGGAAGTCGAGGTTGTCGGCATCAAGACCACCACCAAAACCACCGTCACCGGCGTCGAGATGTTCCGTAAGCTCCTCGACGAAGGTCGCGCAGGCGACAACATCGGCGCGCTGCTGCGTGGCGTGAAGCGTGAGGACATCGAGCGCGGCCAGGTTCTGGCCAAGCCGGGCTCCATCACCCCGCACACCAAGTTCAAGGCAGAAGCCTACATCCTCTCCAAAGAGGAAGGTGGCCGTCACACCCCGTTCTTCAACGGCTACCGTCCGCAGTTCTACTTCAGGACCACCGACGTGACCGGCGTGGTCGACCTCGAGGCAGGCGTCGAGATGGTTATGCCGGGCGACAACGTCTCGGTGACCGTCAACCTGATCACCCCGATCGCCATGGACGAAGGTCTGCGCTTCGCAATCCGCGAAGGCGGCCGTACCGTCGGCGCCGGTGTCGTAGCCTCCATCATCGAATAAGAATAGAAAAAACATACGGTTTTCATCCGGTTTCCGGCGGGCCGCTCCTGCGTCCCGCCGGAAACTTCGGCTGTAAACTGAAAACTTGTTTCATCACGAGGAAGAGATGCCTAGTCAGAAAATTAGAATTCGCTTGAAAGCATACGACCACAAGCTGCTTGATACCTCTGTTGGCGAGATCGTCGACACCGCGAAAAGAACCGGCGCACGCGTTGCCGGCCCGATTCCGTTGCCGACCGTGATCAACAAGTACTGCGTGCTTCGTGGACCGCACGTCGACAAGAAGTCGCGCGAGCAGTTCGAGATCAGGACCCACAAGCGCCTGATCGACATCCTCGAGCCGACTCAGCAGACCGTTGACGCTCTGATGAAACTCGACCTCTCCGCAGGTGTGGACGTCGAGATCAAGCTTTAATACAAGGATAGGAAGTCGACCATGAATAAGGGATTGATTGGGAAAAAGCTGGGGATGACCCAGATATTCGCCGAAGACGGCAGGCGCATCGCTGTGACCGTCGTCGAGGCTGGGCCGTGCGTCGTCGTCCAGAAGAAGAGCGTGGCAAAGGACGGCTACTCCGCCATACAGGTCGGTTTCGGAGCGAAGGACGCCTCCAGGGCGAACGCAGCACAGGTCGGGCACTGCAAAGGCGCCGGCGCCGGCGTGTTCACCCACTACCGCGAACTGCGCATGGACAACACGGACGCCTACAAATTGGGCGACGTGATCGAGGCTGCGGTTTTCGAGGAAGGCGACCTGGTCGACGTGACCGGCACCTCCATCGGTAAGGGCTTTGCCGGCGTCATCAAGCGCTGGGGCTTCAAAGGCGGGCGGTCGAGCCACGGCTCCCGTTTCCACCGCGCCCCGGGTTCCATCGGCTGCTCCGCGACCCCCTCCAGGGTTTTCAAGAACAAGAAGATGCCGGGCCAGCTCGGTAACGAGAAGGTGACCGTGCAGCGCCTCAAGGTGGTTCGCGTTGACGCTGCTGACAATCTGATTCTGCTCGGTGGAGCGATCCCCGGTTCCGCCAACGGCGTCGTCCTGATCAAGGACTCCGTCAAGGCGAAGAAATAACGGGGGCTGGAGATAGTTATGGCAAAGCTAGACGTATTTGACATCAAGAAAGCAAAGGTCGGTGAGATCGAGCTCGACGACGCAGTCTTCAACGACGACGTCCGCGAGTACCTGATCCACGAGGCCGTAAAGATCCAGCTCGCTAACCGCAGGCAGGGTACCGTTGCCGTCAAGAACCGCGCCCTGGTGGCAGGTTCCGGCAAGAAGCCGTTCAAGCAGAAGGGAACCGGCCAGGCCCGCCAGGGTTGCCGCAGGGCTCCGCAGTACCCGGGCGGCGGCGTAGCCTTCGGTCCGCAGCCGAAAGACTACAACCTCTCCATGAACAAGAAGGCGAGGAAGGCGGCACTGAGAAGCGCTCTTTCGATGCTCTACAAGAAGGACGCAATCACTGTGGTAAACAGTCTGGAGCTTCCCTCCATCAAGACAAAGGCATTTGTTGAGGTACTAACTGCTTTTAACCTTGACAAGACGCTCGTTATCACTGATACTGCGACTCCCACTTTAGAACTGTCCGCCCGCAATGTGAAACACGTCAAGGTGCTGGGTCCTGAAGGTCTCAATATTTTCGACATTATGAAATACCAGAGCGTCGTCTTTACCGAGGCAGCCGTTCGTCGTGTTGAAGGAGCATTACAGTCATGAACATTTATGACGTCATAAAGAAACCTCTCATCACTGAGAAGACCACGGTTGAGAAAGACGACAAGAACGTCATCGCTTTCGTGGTGAACGGCGCGGCCAACAAGATAGAGATAAAGGCGGCCGTCGAGAAGCTCTTCAACGCGCAGGTTTCCGCCGTGAATACCGTCAACGTCGCCGGCAAGACCAAGCGCACCGCCAAGGGCATCGGCAAGCGTTCTAACTGGAAGAAGGCATATGTGACCCTGAAAGAGGGTTCCAACGTCGATTTCTTCGAAGCATAAAAATATCTGTGGGGATTTAGATAATGGCTATAAAAACTTACAAACCTACTTCTCCGGGTAGAAGGGCGCAGACCTGCTCGACCTTCGAGGAGATCACTGCCTGCAAGCCCGAGAGGTCCCTCGTCGAGAACCTCAAGAAAAGCGGCGGCAGGAACTCGAACGGCCGCATCACTTCCAGGAACGTTGGTGGCGGTCACAAGCAGAAGTACAGGATCATCGACTTCCGCCGTGACAAGACCGAGATTCCGGCGAAGGTCGCCACCATCGAGTACGATCCGTGCCGCAGCGCACGCATCGCCCTTTTGAACTACGCCGACGGCGAGAAGCGCTACATCCTGGCTCCTCTCTCCCTGAAAGTGGGTGATACCGTTATCTCCAGCGAGCAGGCCGACATCAAGCCTGGCAACGCGCTCCCCATCAGGTGCATCCCGCTGGGTACCATCATCCACAACATCGAGCTGAAGATCGGCAAAGGCGCACAACTGGCGCGCTCCGCCGGTACCTTCGCGCAGCTGATGGCTAAGGAAGGGAAGTACGGTCAGGTGAAGCTCCCCTCCGGCGAAGTCCGCATGATCCTGATGGACTGCAAGGCTACCATCGGCCAGGTGGGCAACGCGGATCACGAGAACGTCTCCATCGGCAAGGCTGGCCGCTCCCGCTGGCTCGGCGTACGCCCCCACGTAAGGGGTGTCGCAATGAACCCGGTCGACCACCCGCACGGCGGTGGCGAGGGCAGGACCTCCGGCGGCCGTCATCCGGTAACCCCGTGGGGCATCCCGACCAAGGGTTACAAGACGCGCACCAACAAGCGGTCCACCCCGTTCATCGTGAAGAAGCGCACCAAATAAATCATCTGGATAGAGGATTTTAAAAGATGGCAAGATCTATAAAGAAGGGGCCTTTCGTCGACGGACATCTCGAAGCGAAAGCCCAGGCAGAACAGGCCGGCAGCAAGAAGGTGATCAAGACGTGGTCCCGCAGGTCCACTATCATCCCTGAGTTCATCGGGCTCACCTTTGCGGTGCACAACGGCAAGAAGTTCATCCCTGTGTTCGTCACCGAGAACATGGTCGGCCACAAGATGGGCGAGTTCTCACCCACCAGGACCTTCTACGGCCACGCTGCTGACAAGAAGAGCAAGCTCAAGAAGAAGTAAGGTCCCTAAAGGAGTTTTGTAATGGAATCATCGGCTAAATTATCCTCTGTCCGCCTCTCTCCGAGAAAGACACGCCTGGTCGTGGATCTCGTCAGGGGCAAGGGCATTCAGACTGCGCTGAACACTCTGCGTTTCTCACCGCAACCGTCGGCGAAGCTCATCTCGAAGCTCCTCTCCTCTGCCGTGGCCAATGCCGAGCAGAAGGGTTGCTCCGATGTGGACAAGCTCTTCGTCAAGACGATTTTCGTCGATGGCGGCGCAGTACTTAAGCGCTTCACCCCCCGCGCCATGGGCCGGGCCAGCAAGATCAGAAAACCGACGAGCCACATTACCGTGGTCCTTGCGGAAAAGAAATAAGAAACGGGTCGGAGGTGATGTTTTGGGTCAGAAAGTAAATCCTATCGGGTTCAGACTCGGGGTTATTAAAACCTGGGATTCGAAATGGTACGCGGAAAAAGATTATGCAAAGCTTCTTCACGAAGACCTGAAGCTGCGCAATTTCCTTAAAAAAAGGCTGTATCATTCGGGCGTCTCCAAGATCGAGATCGAGCGCGCTGCGGGCAAGGCGAAGATCAACATCTTCACCGCTCGTCCGGGCCTCATCATCGGTAAGAAGGGCTCGGAGGTCGAGACTCTGAAGAAGGAGCTGGCCAAGCTCACCGACAAAGAGGTCTACCTTAATATACAGGAAGTCAGGAAGCCCGAGCTGGACGCACAGCTCGTCGCCGAGAACGTGGCCATGCAGCTGGAGCGCCGTATCGCGTTCCGCCGTGCCATGAAAAAGAGCGTCACCTCGACGCTCAAGTTCGGCGCCAAGGGTATCAGGATTACCTGCTCGGGCCGTCTGGGCGGCGCAGAGATGTCCAGGACGGAATGGTACCGCGAGGGAAGGGTGCCGCTGCACACGTTGCGCGCGGACATCGACTATGGCTTTGCCGAGGCGAAGACCACCTACGGGATCATCGGCGTAAAAGTGCTCCTCTTCAAGGGTGAAGTACTCTCCGCTAAAAAATAGGAACAGGAGTTTTTTGCGATGTTAATGCCCAAGAAAGTTAAGTATAGAAAGCAGATGAAGGGGCGCATGACCGGTACTCCGCAGCGCGGCGTCGAGCTCGCCTTCGGCGACTTCGGCCTGCAGGCTACCGAGTGCGGCTGGCTGGACTCCCGCCAGATCGAAGCGGCCCGTATCGCTATGACCCGTTATATCAAGAGGGGCGGCAAGATCTGGATCCGCATCTTCCCGGACAAGCCACTCACCTCGAAACCCGCCGAGACCCGTATGGGTAAGGGGAAAGGATCCCCGGACTCATGGGTTTGCGTCATTAAGCCGGGCAGGATCCTTTACGAGATGGAAGGGGTCACCGAGGAAGTGGCGCGCGAGGCATTCAGGCTCGCGGCGCACAAGCTCCCCGTAGCCAGCAAGTTCATCACAAGGACGGAAATCAATGAAGGCTAATGAACTAAAAAACGCGACGGCTGCTGAGCTCGAGGCCAAAGGCACGGAGCTGACCAAGGAACTCTTCAACGTGAAGTTTCAGCTTCACACCGGGCGGCTGGAAAACACTTCCAAGGTTTCCAACCTGAGGAAGGATATCGCCCGCGTGAAGACCATACTCCGTGAAAAGAGAGGCTAAGAGATATATATGAGCGAAAGAGGCAACAGGAAAACTCAGGTCGGTGTGGTCGTCAGCGACAAGATGGACAAGACCGCGGTAGTGAAGGTCGACCGTCTGGTGAAGCACCCCGTCTACAACAAGTACATCAAGCGCTCCGCCAAGTACAAGGCGCACGACATGGACAATGCCGCCAAGATCGGCGACCGCGTCCTCATCGTCGAGACGCGTCCGCTTTCCAAGGACAAGCGCTGGAAAATCAGACAGATTATCGAGTCCAAGGGTTAAGGGCTCGCCGGGAGTTAAACAATGATTCAGATGCAGACACTATTGGACGTGGCGGACAACTCCGGCGCGAAGAAGCTCTTTTGCATTAAAGTGCTCGGCGGCTCCAAGCGCCGTTACGCCGGAATTGGCGACATCATCGTCGCTTCCGTGAAGGAAGCTCTCCCCAATTCGAAGGTGAAAAAGGGCGACGTGGTGAAGGCTGTCGTGGTGCGCACCGCCAAGGCTGTGGGACGTCCTGACGGCTCCTACATCCGTTTCGACACCAACTCCGGCGTGGTCATCAACAACGCCAAGGAGCCGGTCGGCACTCGTATCTTCGGGCCGGTCGCCAGGGAACTTCGCGCCAAGAAGTTCATGAAGATCATATCCCTCGCCCCCGAGGTACTTTAGACAAGATCCTGGAGAATAAGAGATGCTGGGCAAAAAATTACATGTTAAGAAAAACGACACCGTCGTGGTCATCGCGGGCAAGGATCGCTCCAAAAGCGGCAAGGTGATCTCCATCCATCCCAAGAAGGACGGGGTCATCGTCGAAGGGGTCAACGTGGTCAAGCGCCACCAGAAGCCCCGCGGGTCCGAGCAGGGGGGCATCCTGGAGAAGGAAGCTCCGGTGCACATCTCCAACGTCATGCTGCTCTGCGGAAAGTGCAACAAGCCGGTCAGGACCAAAACCACCGTACTCGAAGACGGTAAAAAGGCGCGCTGCTGCGTAAAATGCGGCGAGTCTTTCGATAAATAGTTTGGAGGATTGCAATGGCACGGCTAGCTGAGCTTTACAATAAAGAGATGGTTCCGGCCCTCATGAAGGACCAGAACTACAAGAACATCATGGAAGTCCCCAAGCTGGTGAAGATCGTGGTCAACATGGGCCTCGGCGAAGCGATCCAGAACGTCAAGATCCTGGATTCCGCAGCCGAAGAGCTCGCCGCCATCACCGGGCAGCGCCCGGTCATCACCAAGGCGAAGAAGTCCATCGCGGGCTTCAAGCTGCGCCAGGGGATGCCTATCGGCTGCGCCGTGACGTTGCGCCGCGAGAAGATGTACGAGTTCCTCGACCGCCTGGTAAGCGTCTCGCTGCCGCGCGTGCGCGACTTCAAGGGGATCTCCGGCAAGGCCTTCGACGGCAAGGGTAACTACTCCCTGGGCGTCAAGGAGCAGTTGATCTTCCCCGAGATCGATTACGACAAGGTCGACAAGATCAAGGGTCTCAATATCACGATCGTGACCACGGCAAAGACCGACGCTGAGGGGAAAGCCCTGCTCAAGCTGATGGGTCTGCCGTTCAGGAACTAATACAGGTTTGGAGGAACTCCGTGGCTAAGACATCTATGATCATAAAGGCTCAGAGAGGGAACAAGTTCAAGGTGCGCGAGCGCAATCGCTGCCCTTTGTGCGGCCGCCCCAGAGCTTACTACCGGAAATTTGACATGTGCAGGATCTGCCTGAGGAAGCTGTCCAACCTCGGTCAGGTTCCCGGTGTGATAAAGTCCAGTTGGTAATAAGATTCCGATTTAGGAAAGAGGAGTAGTTTGTATGTGCATGACAGATCCAGTTGCCGACATGCTGACCAGAATCAGGAACGCTGGTATGGCAAAGCACCAGAAAGTTGACATTCCTTCGTCGAACCTCAAGGTGAGCCTCGCCACGGTGCTGCGCGCCGAAGGGTTTATCAAGAACTTCAAGGTGATTGCGGACAACAAGCAGGGGATCCTGCGGGTTTACCTCAAGTTCATCGACGAGAAGGAACCGGTCATCAACGAGATCAAGAGGATCAGCAAACCGGGCGGCCGGGTCTATGTCAACTCCGACAAGATCAAGCAGGTGAAGAACGGACTGGGCGTCGCCATCCTCTCGACTTCGAAGGGGCTGGTAACCGACAAGACCGCCCGTGAAATGGGCATCGGCGGGGAAGTTCTCTGCACGGTCTGGTAGTCATTTCGCTTTAAGGAGCTTTGCATGTCTAGAATAGGAAAACTTCCCATCGCGATTCCTGCGGGGGTGAAAGTCATATACAACGCCCCGGAGATCAAGGTGGAGGGCCCGAAAGGGAAACTCGCCCGCAACATCGGGGAAGGCGTCGCCATCGACGTGACCGCGCAGGCGGTAACGGTGACCAGGCACGACGACACCATCAAGTCCCGCTCGGCCCATGGCCTGACTAGGACCCTGATCAACAACATGGTGATCGGCGTCTCTAAAGGGTTCGAGACCCTGCTCGAGATCAACGGCGTCGGTTACCGCGCCGAGGTGAAGGGCAACGTGCTGAACCTGGCCCTGGGCTTTTCGCACCCGGTCAACTTCGAGCTGCCGACCGGCATCACGGTCGAGGTCGAGAAGATGACCAAGCTCAAAGTGATGGGGATCGACAAGGAAGTGGTCGGCGAGACCGCCGCCAAGATCCGCGCGTTCCGTCCGCCCGAGCCGTACAAGGGTAAGGGTGTCAAGTACGCTGACGAAACGATTCTGAGAAAAGCCGGCAAGACCGGTAAAAAATAGCAATTGCTAAGGAGAAGTGCCTTGAGTTCTTTAGCCCAAAAACAGGTAGCTCGTCTTAAGAGACAGACCAGGGTCAGGAAGAAAATTACCGGATCGCCGGCACGCCCGAGACTGAACGTCTTCAAGAGTGCACGCCACATATACGCTCAGTTGATCGACGACACCACCGGCGCAACCCTCGCCTCGGCCTCCACCCTGGCGGGCGACGTTGCCGAGGGGCTCAGCTACACCGGCAACGCCGAAGCCGCCGCTAAGGTGGGCGCTGCGATTGCCAAGAAGGCCCTGGAGAAGGAAATCACCGCCGTGGTCTTCGACCGCAACGGCTTCCTCTACCACGGTAGGATCAAAGCTCTGGCTGACGCCGCACGCGAAAACGGTCTGTCCTTCTAGGGCAGGTAAGGAGGAATTAGTTTGCTTAAGATCAATGCCAGTGAAATGAATCTTACCGATAGGGTCGTCCACATAAGCCGCGTAGCCAAGGTGGTGAAGGGTGGCCGCAGGTTCAGCTTCTCCGCCCTCGTGGTGGTAGGCGACGGTAACGGCTGCGTGGGCTACGGCCTGGGCAAGGCCAACGAAGTGCCGGAAGCAATCCGCAAAGGGGTCGAGCAGGCCAAGAAGAACCTGATCAAGGTTCCCATCGTGGCCGGGCAGACCATCCCGTTCGAGATCCTCGGCTGCTTCGGCGCAGGCAAGGTTCTCATGATGCCCGCTTCCCCGGGTACCGGCGTTATCGCAGGCGGTGCCGCCCGCGCGGTATTCGAGTCGGCAGGCCTGCACAACATCCTTGCCAAGTGCCTGGGCTCCAACAACCCGCACAACGTGGTCAAGGCCGCATTCGCGGGTCTCTCCCGTCTCAAGACTGCGGAAGAGCTGATGGCGCGCCGCGGCATCACCGAATAGCATTTAAGGAGTTGAACATGTCTGCAGAACTGAAGATAACCCTGGTTCGGAGCGCCATCGGCCAGTCCGAGAAAATGAAAGGTCGTCTGCTCGGCATGGGGCTCACCAAGCGTGAGAAGACCGTGACCCTGCAGGACACCCCGGAGATCCGCGGTATGATCGCCAAGGTGGCCCATCTGGTAAGAGTCGAAGAGTAATCCCCCTAAAGGTGATAAAAATGCAATTAAATACCATCAAACCGGCCATTGGGTCGACCAAGAATAGAAAGCGTATCGGCAGGGGCGTAGGCTCCGGTCACGGCAAGACCGCCACCAAGGGTCACAAGGGCCAGAAGGCGCGCTCCGGCGGCTCCGTGAAGCCCGGCTTCGAGGGCGGCCAGATGCCGATGCACAGAAGGCTTCCCAAGCGCGGCTTCACCCCGCTCTCCAAGAAGGACTACGCCCTGGTGAATCTCTGCCAGCTCGAAGTATTCGAGGCGGGGAGCGTCATCGACGCTGAAGCGCTGCTGAAAAGCGGGATCATCTCCGGCGTGCGCGACGGCATCAAGGTGCTGGCGACGGGTGACATCACCCGTGCACTGACCATCAAGGCCCACAAATTCAGCGCCTCTGCTCGCGAAAAAATAACTGCGGCAGGTGGTTCCATCGAGGAGATCTAGTCTTGATAGAAGCCTTCCAGAACATTTTCAAGATCCCCGAGCTTAAAAAGAAGGTTCTCTTTTCGCTGGCCATGCTGGCCGTCTACCGGATAGGGTGTCATATCCCTACCCCGGGCATCGACGCCCAGGCCCTCGCCCAGTTCTTCAAGGCTGCGCAGGGCACGCTGCTCGGTATGTTCGACATGTTTTCTGGCGGGGCTCTCGAGAAGCTCACCGTCTTCGCCCTCGGCATCATGCCGTATATCTCCTCCTCCATCATCTTCCAACTCCTCACCGTTGTGCTTCCGGCCGTGGAGAAGCTTTCCAAGGAAGGTGACGCTGGAAGGAAGAAGATCATCCAGTACACCCGCTACGGCACCATCGTGCTGGCGGTGGTTCAGGCGTTCGGCATCAGCATCGGCCTTGAGGCCATGCGCGGTCCGGCCGGCGAGCTGGTAGTTCCGAACCCCGGCTGGGGCTTCAGGCTGATGACGGTGATCACCCTCACGGCTGGCACCGCCTTCATCATGTGGCTCGGCGAGCAGATGTCTGAGAAGGGTATCGGCAACGGCATCTCCCTGATCATCTTCGCCGGCATCGTGGCCCGCATCCCGACCGCGATCGGCAACAGCTTCCGTCTGATCAAGACGGGCGAGCTCTCCCTGTTCGTGCTGCTCCTGATCGCCGCGGTGATGTTCGCGGTGATCGCGGCGGTGGTATTCATGGAGCGCGGCCAGCGCAGGATTCCGATCCACTACGCCAAGAGGGTGGTGGGGCTCAAGACCGTAGGCGCGCAGAGCTCGCACCTGCCGCTCAAGGTGAACATGGCCGGCGTCATCCCGCCGATCTTCGCCTCGTCGATCATCATGTTCCCGGCCACGGTGGGCAACTTCATCGACGTCCCCTGGGTGCAGGCGGCCTCCAAGCAGTTGGCCCCCGGAAAGTTGCTTTACGAGGTTTTATTTGTTGCCTTTATCGTCTTTTTCTGTTACTTCTACACGGCTGTGACTTTCAACCCGGTTGATGTCGCCGATAACGTCAAGAAACAGGGGGGGTATGTGCCCGGGATCCGTCCCGGTAAGGAGACCTCCGACTTCCTCGACGCGGTGCTGACCAAGTTGACCTTCGCCGGCGCCATTTACATCTCCGCGGTCTGCGTGCTTCCTTCGATTCTGATTGGGAAATTCAACCTCCCCTTCTATTTTGGCGGCACTTCCCTGCTGATCGCCGTCGGTGTCGGCATGGACACTCTGTCGCAGATAGAGGCGCACCTGATTACCCGAAGCTACGAAGGGTTCATGAAGGGCGTGCGCATCCAGGGCAGAAGGTAAGGGGTTATCATGAATCTCATCCTCCTCGGACCCCCGGGCGTCGGCAAGGGGACCCAGGCAAAACTTCTCATAGATAGATTTGGTATCCCGCAGATATCGACAGGTGATATACTGCGGGCTGCCGTTAAAGAGCTGACTCCCATGGGAGCCAAGGCCAAGGGATATATGGACTCCGGCGCGCTGGTTCCGGACGAAGTCGTGATCGGCATCGTCGAGGAGCGGCTGGCGCAGGCGGACTGCCAGAAGGGATTCATCCTGGACGGTTTCCCCCGCACGGTACCCCAGGCGGACGCATTGGGTCAGGTCCTCTCCGGCATGGGGAAGTCGATCGATCATGTGGTCTCGCTTTCGGTGGACAAGGGAGAGCTTCTGAAGCGGCTTACCGGGCGTCGCGCCTGTGCCAATTGCGGCGCCGGCTACCACGTCGACTTCGCCCCCTCCAAAGTGGCAGGCGTCTGCGATGCCTGCTCCGGCCAACTGGTCCAGCGTGAGGACGACAAGGAAGAAACCATCCTGAACCGCCTGGCGGTTTACGAAGCGCAGACCGCGCCTTTGATCGCCTACTATCAGGCGGCAGGGTTGCTCCGCTCCGTCGATGGCCTCGGGACCGTAGAAGGGGTCCAGTCGGGCATCCTCGCGGCGATACGGGCCTAGCGGTGATCGTACTAAAGTCCCCGGCTGAGATCGAGAAGATGGCGGCTGCCGGAAGGATCGTAGCGGAGATCCTGGCCGGGCTCAGGGAAAAAGTGGTGCCGGGGGTTACCCTGGCACAACTTGACGCATTCGCGGAGAGGGAAACGCTGAAGAGGAAGGCGAAGCCAGCCTTCAAGGGTTACAGCGGCTTCCCCTTTTCGCTTTGTTGCTCGGTGAACGAGCAGGTGGTTCATGGGTTTGCCACGCAGCGCGTCCTGGTCTCAGGCGACATCGTCAGTTTAGACTTCGGAGTCGTCTACGGCGGCTATTACGGCGATTCGGCGATCACGGTTCCGGTGGGCGAGATATCGCAGGCCGCGGCCAAGCTGATCAAGGTCACCGAGGAGTCGCTCTACAAGGCGATCGAGGTCGCTGACGCCTCGCACCGCCTCTCGGACGTCTCCCACGCGGTGCAGGCCTATGTCGAGGCGCGCGGCTTTTCCGTGGTGCGCGACTTTGTCGGGCACGGCATCGGCAAGGAACTGCACGAGGGGCCGCAGATCCCCAACTTCGGCGTTGCCGGAAAGGGGCCCAAGCTGAAGCCGGGCATGGTGCTCGCCATCGAGCCCATGATCAACGAAAAGGGATACGACGTGCGGGTGCTGGAGGACGGCTGGACCGCGGTCACCGCGGATGGCGGGCTCTCGGCGCACTTCGAGCACACGGTGGCAGTAACGGACAACGGTCCGTTGATACTTACACAAATTTAGAACAGCAATACGTCTTCAAAAGGAAGTGAACTATGAAGGTTCGGGCATCGGTTAAGAAGATCTGTGTTAAATGCAAAATAGTCAAGCGCAAGGGCATCGTCCGCGTTATCTGCGAGACTCCCAAGCATTCACAGAGACAGGGTTAAGAGTAACCATTAGGAGGAGCGGGCATTGGCACGTATCGCAGGGGTAGACTTACCCAGAAATAAGAGAATAGAGATCGCACTCACCTACATCTACGGCATCGGCAGATCTCTGTCCCAGGAAATTCTCACGGCAGCCGGTGTTGACATGAACACCCGTTGCGACAACCTGACCGAGGCGGAAGTCACCAAGATCAGGGAGTATATCGATAAGAACGTGAAGGTCGAAGGCGACCTGCGCCGCGACATTTCCATGAGCATAAAGCGTCTGATGGATCTCGGCTGCTACCGCGGCCTTCGTCACAGGAAAGGTCTTCCCTGCCGCGGACAGCGGACCAAGACCAATGCACGCACTCGCAAAGGGCCGGCTCGTACGGTCGCTGGCAAGAAGAAATAAGATTCTGGAGGGATAATGGCGAGCCCGGCTAAGAAGGTCGTTAAGAAGAAAAAAGAGAAGAAGAATATTCCCAACGGCGTCGCGCACATCCAGGCGACGTTCAACAATACCATGATCACCATCACCGACCCGGTCGGTAACGTGGTAGCCTGGTGCACCTCCGGTGCCAAGGGTTTCAAAGGGTCCAGGAAGAGCACGCCGTTCGCAGCGCAGATGGCTGCCGAGGACGCTGCCAAGAAGGCCCAGGAGCACGGTATGCGCAGCATCGAGGTGTACGTGAAGGGTCCCGGCTCAGGCCGCGAGTCCGCTCTGCGCGCGCTGCAGGCCGCCGGCTTCGCCGTCAGCTTCATCCGCGACGTCACGCCGATCCCGCACAACGGCTGCCGTCCCCCGAAGAGAAGAAGAGTCTAGGCTTCAATCAAGCCTGGAGTTACGGAACAATCAGTTAGGATCAAGGAGGTCTTCAATTGGCTAGGTATACAGGGCCCTCATGCAGGCTGTGCAGACGGGAAGGTTCGGAGCTATTTCTTAAAGGCGAGCGTTGCTACACCGACAAATGTGCCATTAAGAGAAGAAGCTATCCCCCGGGGCAGCACGGCCAGGGCCGCATAAAGGTATCAGATTACGGTGTTCAGCTGCGTGAAAAGCAGAAGGTGCGTCGCATCTACGGCATCCTCGAGAACCAGTTCCGCGGTTACTTCGAGACGGCCGACCGGATGAAAGGCGTGACGGGCGAGAACCTCCTCTTCATCCTGGAGAGAAGGCTCGACAACGTAGCTTACCGCCTTGGCTTCGCAACCTCGCGCGACGAGGCACGCCAGCTGGTACGTCACGGACACTTCACCCTGAATGGCAAGAAGGTCAACATTCCTTCCCTTCAGGTGAAGGCAGGCGATGTCCTGCAACTGCGCGAGAAGAGCCGCAAAGTTGCCGCCATCTCCGAATCTCTCGAAGGCGTAGTACGCAGGGGTATCCCGCAATGGCTTGAACTGGAAAAGGATGCGTTCAAAGGCACCGTCAAGGCTATGCCGGTACGCGAGGACATCACCATGCCGATTCAGGAACAGTTAATTGTCGAGCTCTACTCCAAGTAAAGGCTGACTACAACCGATACAGGGGGATCTAAATGTATAGAAACTGGCGCGATCTGATCAGACCTAAGAAGCTCCAGGTTGAGACGGAATCGCTCACAAATACATACGGGAAGTTCTTTGCCGAACCCTTCGAAAGAGGCTTCGGCACCACCCTGGGAACGGGTCTGCGTCGGGTCCTCATCTCGAGCCTGCAGGGGGCGGCCATCGTCTCCGTGAAAGCGAAGGGCGTACTGCACGAGTTCTCCGCAGTCCCGGGCGTCACCGAGGACATGACGGACATCATCCTGAACCTCAAGGGTGTGCGCCTCAAGGTGCACGGCAACGAGTCCAGGATGATCAGGATCGTCCAGAAGGGCGAAGGGGTGGTCAAGGCCAAGGACATCATCACGGACAACAACGTGGAGATCCTGAACCCCGAGCACCACATCGCGACCTGCTCCAAGGACGCTAACCTCGAGATGGACCTCATGGTGAAAGTCGGCAAAGGGTACGTCCCCGCTGACCGCAACCGCGACGAGAAGGCGCCGGTAGGGACCATCCCCATCGACGCGATTTTCTCCCCGGTCCACAAGGTTAACTTCACCGTAACCAACGCTCGCGTAGGTCAGATCACCGACTACGACAAGCTCACCATCGAGGTCTGGACCGACGGCAGCGTGAAGCCGCAGGATGCCGTGGCCTACGCTTCCAAGATCCTCAAGGACCAGCTTTCCATCTTCATCAACTTCGATGAGGACGTGGAGCCCCAGGAGGAGGCGGAGCCGGAGGAGGAGCGCGAGCGTTTCAACGAGAACCTGTACCGTTCGGTGGACGAGCTGGAACTCTCGGTTCGCTCCGCGAACTGCCTGAAGAACGCGGGGATCAAGCTGATCGGCGAACTCGTTTCCAGAAGCGAGGCCGAGATGCTGAAAACCCAGAACTTTGGCAGGAAATCTCTGAACGAAATCAAGGACATCCTCGTCGACATGGGCCTCACCCTCGGCATGAAACTGGATAACTTCCCGGATCCCGAGATCATGAGACGCCTGCGCGGCGAGCAGAAAGAAGAATAGTCCTCAAGACTTTATTTATAGATAGAAAGGAAGTGAAAAGATATGCGTCACAATAGCGCGGGTAGAAGATTAGGCAGGACCACGAGCCACAGGATCGCCATGTTCAGGAATATGGTGACATCCTTTCTCCAGCACGAAAAGATCACCACGACCGACGCCAAGGCGAAAGAGCTTCGCTCCATCGCCGAGAAGATGATCACCCTGGGCAAAAGGGGTGACCTTCACGCGACCAGGCAGGCAGCCGCCTACATCCGCGATAAGAAAGTCGTGACCAAGCTTTTCACCGAGATCGCTCCGCGTTACACCGAGCGTCCGGGCGGCTACACCAGGATCATTAAGCTCGGCATCCGTCCGGGTGACAATGCTCCGGTGTCGGTGCTCGAACTGGTGGAAGCCGAGATGAAATCGAAGAAAGCAGCCGCCAAGGCGGCCAAGGCGCCTAAGGCCGCCAAGGCAGCTCCGGTTGCCGCTGCTCCGGCAGAAGAAGCACCGGTAGCCGAGGCTCCGGCAGCAGAAGAAACCACCGAGGCGTAAGCCCCAGGTGGTACTGAAACATGAAAGGGGCGCGGGAAACCGCGCCCCTTTTCGTGTAGGCGGCGTACAGCCGTTTTCCCTCTCCTGAGGGTCGATCACCCCAGATCCAAAACCTTCTCCCTTTGGGTTTGTCCCTGCTCTATCCCTTCCATCCCCTTCATCCCTGTTAAATGCCTTTGCTCAGGCGCCATCCCCCCATCTTATCCTTTACATTAAAACCACCTCTCTGATAATATGCCCAGTTCATGAAGATCAAGAGACTGGAAATACACGGCTTCAAATCCTTTCAGGACAAGGCTGTCCTGGACTTCAACCAGCCGATAACCGGGGTAGTCGGCCCCAACGGCTGCGGCAAGTCCAACGTCGTCGACGCCATCCGTTGGGTCATGGGGGAGCAGTCCGCCAAGAACCTGCGCGGCAAGTCGATGGAGGACATCATCTTCGGCGGCACCGAGTTCAGGAAACCGCTCGGCATGGCGGAGGTTTCCCTGTTCTTTTCCACCGAGGACGGCCGCGTCCCCGCGAAATACCTCAACTTTTCCGAGATCCAGGTCACCCGTCGCCTCTACCGTGACGGCGACAGCGATTACCTGCTGAACAAGACCCCCTGCCGGCTTTTGGACATCGCCGAGCTCTTCATGGACACCGGTATCGGCGCCAAGGCCTACTCGATCATCGAGCAGGGGAAGATCGGGATGATCCTGCACGCCAAGCCCGAGGAGCGCCGCTTCCTGATCGAAGAAGCCGCAGGTGTCACCAAGTTCAAGGCGCGCAAGGTCGTCGCCATGAAGAAGATGGAGGCGACCCGCCAGAACCTGCTGCGCTTAGGCGATATCATCTCCGAGATCAAACGCCAGATGAACGGTCTGCAGCGCCAGGCGAAGAAGGCCGAGCGCTTCAGGGAGATACGGCTCGAATTGAAGGAGATCGAGCTGCTTTTCGCCGCCAAGGGGTACGGCTCGGTGCAGAAGGAGCGGCAGGGGCTGGAGCGCGAGATCGCGGAACTCGAGTCCAAGCTGGTCGACATAACCGCCCGGCTCAACGAGGCAGAGCTTTCCATTGAAGGGAAGCGGATAACCCTGCTGGAGACCGAGCGCGCGCTGACCGCCGCCCAGGAGGAGATCTTCCGCTGGAAGAGCGAGCTGCAGGGTGGGGAGAACAAGCTTGAATTCCAGCGGCGGGAGCTTGCCAACCAGGAGCGCCACGGCGCGCGGTTCGAGGAGGAACTCCAGGGGCTCAGGGACCAGCTGGCTGCCTCCGAGCGTGAACTCGTCTCGCTTGAGACCCAGCAGGCATCGTTTCTTGAAGAGCACGCGCGCGAGAGCGAGGCGCTAGAGCACCGGGAGGCGCTGCTGGAGGAAATGGCGGCGAGCGAGGCGGGTGTTACCCGTGAACTCGACGAGGCGCGCCGCGCAATGTTCGCGGCACTTTCCGAGGGGGCGCAGGCGAACAACCAGCATGCCGCTGCCGTCAAAAGGCTCGCCTCCGTCGACGAGCGCCTGCAGGCAAGTAAACGGGAGCGCGTGCTCCTCGGGGAGCGCCTCTTCGAGTCGAACGGGAAGGTGGACGCGCTCAAGGCCGAGCGCGAACAGTTGGCCCGGGAAAAAGAACTGCTGGACGAGGAACTGACGCTTGCCGGAAGCCGCGAGGCGGAACTCAAACAGGCGCAGGAGGCGGGGGACAAGCTGCTGCAACAGCTGCGCGACCAGCTCTCCTCCGCGTCGTCGAGGCTCAAATCGCTGCAGGAACTGGAGGCCCAGTTCGCCGGGTACGGGCAGGGGGTGAAGAACCTGCTCCTGGCCGACTCGTTCAAGGGGGCATCCCTTACCATGCTGGCCGATGCCATTGAGGTCGAGGAGGAGTTCGAGGTGGCGCTCGAATCGGTGCTGGGTGAGCGTCTGCAGTACCTTCTCTGCGGCTCGCCGGACCTGGCTCTCGACGCGGTCCGGCACCTCAAGGGGAACTCCGGCGGGCGCTGCAGTTTCATCACCGCCCCACCCTGGCATCACCCAGGTGCAACGCCTTCCGGCGCCGCGCCACTTTTGGAGCGGGTCACCGTCCCCGCAAAGCACGCGCAGCTGGTCGAGCCGCTGCTGTCGGGCGCTTATCTCGCGCGTGACCTTGCGCACGCATTGGAACTTGCAGCCTCCTTCCCCCACGCTACCTTCGTCACGGTCGACGGTGACCTGGTCCACGGCGGCGGCATCCTGAACGGGGGCTCCGCCGAACCCGCGCAGCAGGGGATCATCCACAAAAAGCGCGAGATCAAGGGGCTAGGAGCCGACGTGGAGCGCCTCACCGGCGAGGTGCAGCAGCTCGCGACGGCCCGAGAAACCAGAAGGGTCGAGATCGCCGAGGCCGAGGCGCACCGGGTCGAACTGCGCCAGTCGCTGCATCGCCTGGAGATCAGGGTGCTAAACGCGGAAAAGGATCTCCAGTCCGCCCAGGCCGAGTGCCGCAGGCTCGAGGAGAATGCCGCCGTCCGCGAAATGGAGGAGGAGCAGCTCTCCGAAGAGCAGGACCTGGTCGCCAAAGAAATCTCCCAGGCGGAAAACCGGCGGGGCGAAGCCGAAGAGCGCAAGCTGGCCCTGGAGAAGAACGTCGAGGCGCTGCAGGGACGCCTGGAAGGATCTCGTTTCGAGATGGAAGAGGCGCGCGAGATGGTCACCTCCCTCAAGGTGCGGGTCGCCGCGCTCAAGGAGAAGGGGGAGTCGACCCAGCGCGCTTACCAGCGCGTGGAGGCGCTTTGCGCCGACCTTGCCAGCCGGATCTCCTCCCGCGGCAACGAGCTTGAGGGCTCGGGCGCCGAGCGCACCCGCCTGATTGACGCCATCGCAGCCGGCGAGGAGGCGCTGCGCGACATAGTGAAGCAGCAGCTTCGAAGCGAGCAGGCGCTCCTCCTGGTGAAGGAGCGCTACGAGACCGAGGCGGCAACAGTGCAGGAGGAGGAGCTGCGCCTGAAGGGGACCCGCAGCGAGGCGTCGCTTTTGCGGGACCAGCTAAACGCCAAGAGCATGCGGCTCACCGAGGTCAGCATGCGGCTCTCCCACCTGGAGGAGACTCTACGCGAGAAGCACCGCATGGAGATCGCGGACGCCCTTTTGAACTACTCCAAGGTGGAGTGGGACGAGGAGGAGCGCGCCGTGCGCCAGGCCGAGCTGCAAAAGGCGATCAACGAGATGGGCGAGGTTAACCTGATGGCGATCGAGGAGTTCAAGGAGATGGAGGAGCGCTTCTCCTTCCTTTCCAGCCAAAAGGACGATCTGGAAGAGTCGATGAACGCCCTGCAGAAGGCCATCCAGCGCATCAACCGCACCACGCGCAAACGCTTCCTCGAAACCTTCCAGATGGTGAACGAGAAGTTCCAAACCATCTTCCCGAGGCTCTTTTGCGGCGGCCACGCAGAGCTACGCCTGACCGACGAGGAGGACCTGCTCAATACGGGGCTCGACATCGTGGTCCAGCCTCCGGGCAAGAAGCTGCAGAACGTGTCGCTTCTCTCCGGCGGCGAAAAGGCGCTCACCGCCGTCGCGCTGATCTTCTCCATCTTCCTGATCAAGCCCTCGCCCTTCTGTCTGCTGGACGAGGTAGATGCGCCGCTGGACGATGCCAACATCGGCAGGTTCAACGACATGGTGCGCGAGATGAGCGCCAACTCGCAGTTCATCATCATCACCCACAACCGCGCCACCATGGCAGTAGCCGATACCCTCTACGGGGTCACTATGGAGGAGCCGGGCGTCTCGAAGCTGGTATCGGTACGGCTCAACCGTTAGCTGCCCCTTCATGGGGCGCCGGACCTACCTTATCTTATTTAACCTAGGAGCTTGACGTGCCGTTCAAGAAACTGCTGACTTCACTGGTCGAGGCTGTGCCGGGTGCTAGTGGGGCTATCCTCGCGGATTGGGAAGGGGAGGCCGTGGAGCAGCACACCCATGGCGACGCTTTCGAGATCAAGGTGGCTGCCGCTCACTGGGGCATCTTGCTGGCTCATTTCAAGGAGCTGCACCATAAGTACGAGACCGGGCCGGTGCAGCAAAGCGTGATAACGACGGACCAGCAGCACGTGATCGTCGGGGCGGTGGGTGACGATTATTCCCTGGTCATGACCATGAACAAAAACGCACTGCCGCTCCTGGCGCTCAACAAGTTCCGGGAGACCGCGGCGCTTTTGCATAAGGAGATCTATTGATGGCCGAGGACAACAGGGGCTTTTTCAAGGGACTGCTGAAGAAACTCGGTGTGGGGTCCGCAGAGGAACCCGTTCCCGCTGATGAGGACGCGAAACAAGAAGGCGGGTCCGGCCAGGCGTCGACGGCCGAGGAGCAGCAGGTCCCGGTACAGCCGCAGCAGCAGGAGCAGGCAGCACCGGTTGCGCCGCCCGAGCCCCCCGCACCGGCGGAGCCGGCACGCACCCCATGGGTCGAGCCCTCTGCGCCGGCGTCGCGCCCTGCGTGGCATGAACCTGCCGTCGCGGTGCCGCCCCCCCCCGAGCCCGAGGCCGCCAAGCCCAGCTTCTTCGAGCGCCTGAAAAAAAGCCTGAGCAAGACCCACGAGAGCATCGTCGGCCGGGTGGACACGCTGCTTTTAGGCAAGAAGCAGATCGATACGGACACCCTTGAGGAGCTCGAGGAGATCCTGATTACGGCCGACCTCGGGGTGAAGACCACCGTGGATCTGATCCGGACCCTGGAGCAGCGGCTGAAGAGGGACGAACTGCAGGACGGCGAGGCTCTGAAGAAAGCGCTGAAGGAGGAAATCCAACTGCGCCTGATGGCCCATGCCGCGCCCCTTGTGGTGACCGACAAGAAACCGTTCGTGATCCTGGTGATAGGCGTGAACGGCGTCGGCAAGACCACGACCATCGGGAAGCTTGCTGCCCGCTACGCTGGGGAGGGGAAGAAGGTTCTCCTGGCCGCAGCTGACACTTTCCGTGCTGCTGCCGCCGAACAGCTTGAGCTGTGGTCGCAGCGCGTCGGCGCCGACATCGTGCGCCACAAGGAGGGGGCGGATCCCTCCGCCGTCGTCTTTGACGCCTGCAAGGCGGCCGTTGCGCGCGGCACCGATGTCCTCATCATCGACACGGCGGGAAGGATGCACACCAAGGTGAACCTCATGGAGGAGATGAAGAAGATCCGCCGGGTGCTCACCCGCGAGATCCCCGACGCCCCGCACGAGACTCTTTTGGTGCTGGACGCGGCCACAGGCCAGAACGCCCTGTCCCAGGCGAAGCTTTTCAAGGAGGCCGCTTTCGTCTCCGGCGTGGTTCTCACCAAACTCGACGGCAGCGCCAAGGGTGGAGTTGTGGTGGCGGTGAGTAATGAGTACGCGCTTCCGGTTCGATTCATTGGCGTGGGGGAGTCGGTCGATGACCTCCGGGAGTTCGATCCGGCCCAGTTCGTGGAGGCTCTTTTCCAATAATTGCCTTGACTTTTGAGTACTTATTGCATAAGATTTCGCCGCAAAAGGTGCAATAATGAGTAACGACTTGTTTGATGAGCTGGAGGGCCGGGTAGTTTCTCTAATGAATGTCGTCGCCGAGCTGAAACTCGAAAACGTCAGGCTGAAAGAGGAGAACGTCAGGCTTTGCGAAGAGCGGGCGGGATTCAAATCCCGAATCGATTCCATTCTCAAGAAGTTGGAAGGGGTCTGACAGCTTGATCTCGACACACAGCATAAGGGTTCTGGGGAGGGATCTCCAGGTAAAGAGCGTTTCGTCCCCCGAGCATGTGGCGCAGGTCGAGGCCCTCGTTAATGATAAATTAGCTGAAGCGGAAGCCGCAATAAGTGGCGGCGACACCCAGGTGGTCGTGATCCTGGCCTTAATGAACCTGGCCGAGGGCCTGTTGGGCGCTCAGAAAGAGTTGGCTGAAGAGCGACATAACTGCAGTGAGCGGATCGCCGGGCTCATCGGACGTTTGAACCGGCAGCAGGTTTAGAGTTTCAGGTCTCTTGCGGGAGATTCAACATATAGCAGATCGGTTGTACGGTTGCACGGCTTTGCCAGAACCTGCGCGGGGTCCCATTTTCCCTGCCCCGTGTTTGTTGATAGTAGCCTAAAGACGTTTAGCAGCATGTCCTGGGGTTAATGGCTGCATTATATACAAGTTCAATGGCGCCTCACTTGAACGCGGCCCTTTCTATCGTACCTGTCAACGCAGCACCCGTTACACCATCCGCGTCCCCCACCAAGAGTACCTGTCTTTAGGACGGCCCCTGCCGTCTGCCTTTCTGCACCTGTCACGGATAAGAAAAGATGCCCAAACGCAGCCTTAGAGCCGCGACCCTCGCCCGCAGGCGGGAGTTGACGCGGCAGCAGGTGGCGAGCCTGAGCTTCGCCTTGCACCAGCGCTTCTTTGGACTCCCGGAGTTCCAATCCGCCAAGGTGCTGGCGCTTTATGCTCCCATCCATCATGAGGTTGAGACTGACGCCGTTGCCATGGCGGCACTTAACTCCGGGAAGACGCTGCTTTACCCGGCTGTCGTCGGCAACGATCTGGAGTTTCGCAGGGTCTGCGGGCTGGACCGGTTGGTTCCCGGCAAGTTCGGGATACTGGAGCCACAGGGAGACGCGGTCGATCCTGCTGGCGCCGACCTTATCGTGGTCCCCGGTGTCGCCTTCGACCTCTGCGGCAGGCGGATCGGCTACGGCAAGGGGTATTACGACCGGTCGCTGCACCGTTTGGAAAGAAGCGGCAGGCTGGCGGCGTTTAGTTACGATTTTCAGCTGGTTGAAGAGATAGCCGGCGAACCGCACGATGTGACGATGGACTTGATCGTCACCGAGCTTCGGGTGGTTCGCGTTAATAAAAATATATGTGAGGGGGAATAACAGTGAGTATTGACATTACGATAACCATAATCCTCGTGCTCGTGGCGGCCGGTATCGGTTACGCGATAGGGAACGTGCTGCGCAAAAAACTCTCCAACTCCCTGGTGACCGACGCCGAGACGCTGGCCGCCAAGATGATCGAGGACGCCAAGCGGCAGACTGAAGTTATGGCCATGGAGGCCGCCGTTCAGGCAAAAGACGCGGTGTACCAGGCAAAAGAAGAGCTGGAGAAACAGTTCGAACAGGAAACACGCGAAAAACGCCGGGATCTTCAGGCTCTGGAGAAGAGGCTGCAGCAAAAAGAAGAAAATCTCGACAAGAAGACCAACCTTTTTGACCAGCGTGACGCGGATTTCCTGAAACGGGAGCAGGCGCTGGCCGTTCGCGAGCAGTCCCTGGTTACCAAAGAGCAGACGCTCGGGCAGAAGGAGGAAAAGCTCGACGCACTGGTCGGCGAGCAGAAGGCGAAGCTGGAGCAGATCGCCGGCATGACCTCCGCCGAAGCGAAGAAGTTCCTCATGGACTCAATGGAGGACGAGGCAAAACTCGACGTCGCCAAGCTGATCAAGGCGATGGAAGAAGAAGCAAGAGAGACCGCGGATAAGAAGGCGAAGGAGATTCTGGCCCTCGCCATGCAGCGCTACGCTGGCGAGTACGTCGCCGAGCGGAGCGTCTCCGTCGTGACCCTTCCCTCCGACGAGATGAAGGGGCGCATCATCGGCCGCGAAGGACGCAACATCAGAGCCCTTGAGGCTGCCACCGGCATCGACCTTATCATCGACGATACCCCTGAAGCGGTCATCCTTTCCGGGTTCAATCCGGTAAGAAGGGAAGTCGCCAAGCTGTCGCTGCAGAAACTGATCGCCGACGGCAGGATCCATCCGGGGCGCATCGAAGAGGTCGTTGCCAAGTCTCAGGAGGAAATAGAGCAGGCGATGAAGGAAGCCGGCGAGCAGGCTGCCTTCGACCTGGGCGTGCACGGCATTCACCCCGAGATCCTCAAGCTGATCGGCAGGCTCAAATACCGCACCTCCTACAGCCAGAACGTCTACCAGCACTCGCTGGAAGTAGCCTTCCTCTGCGGCATCATGGCCGCCGAACTCGGCATCAACGTGAAGCAGGCCAAGAGGGCCGGCCTTCTGCACGACCTCGGCAAGGCCGTCGACCACGAGATCGAAGGCTCCCACGCCGTCATCGGCGCCGACATCGCCAAAAAGTACGGCGAGTCCCCGAAGATCGTGCACGCCATCATGGCGCACCACGAGGACGAGAAGCCGGCGACGGTGCTCGCCGTCCTGGTGCAGGCAGCGGACGCGCTCTCCGGAGCCCGCCCCGGCGCCCGCCGCGAAATGATGGAGACCTACGTGAAGCGTCTGGACGACCTGGAGAGGATCGCCACCTCGTTCGACGGCGTCCTGACCTCCTTCGCCATCCAGGCAGGCCGCGAGATCCGCGTCATGGTTTCCAGCGAGCAGGTGACCGACGACCGTGCGCTGGTCTTGGCCAAGGACATCGCCAAGAAAATCGAGACCGAGATGACCTACCCGGGACAGATCAAGGTGAACGTGATCAGGGAAACCAGGGCCACCGAATATGCCCGTTAAGCTTCTCTTTATCGGTGACGTCATCGGGAAGCCGGGGCGCGAGGCCCTCTCCCGTGAGTTGCACCGGATCGTAGACCGCCACATGGTCGACCTGGTCATTGCCAACGGCGAGAACGCGGCAGGCGGGTTCGGGCTGACCGAGGAAACCGCTCAGGACATGTTCAAGTGCGGCGTCCAGATGATCACCTCCGGAAACCACATCTGGGACAAGAAGGACGCGCTCGAGTACATCAAGAGGGAAGAGCGGATCGTGCGCCCCGCGAACTATCCGGAGGGGACCCCCGGCCGTGGTACTACCATAGTCAAGACCCCGGGCGGAGTGAAGGTCGGCATCCTGAATCTGGAAGGTCGCGTTTTCATGAACAACCTCGACTGTCCCTTCCGCTGTGCCGATCGCGAGATAGCGAAGCTGAAGGAAGAGACGCCGGTCATCCTGGTGGATTTTCACGCCGAGGCGACCAGCGAGAAGGTTTCCCTTGGCTGGTACCTCGACGGTCGCGTCTCAGCCGTCATCGGCACCCACACCCATGTGCAGACCGCGGACGAGCGCATCCTTACCGCCGGAACCGCCTACATGACCGACGCCGGCATGACTGGTGCGTTCGATTCGGTAATCGGCGTGAAAAAGGAAGAGGCCATCCTGAAATTCGTGAGCCAGCGTCCGTCGAAATTCGAGGTGGCGAAAAAGGATATACGCATCAACGCGGTCGCCATCGAAGTAGACGAGATGACCGGCTTGGCCTTGGGTATCGAGAGAATCAACATCGCCTGCGGGTAGATGCATCAATCCCTCTCTTGAATACGCGGCTGACGCGTCCCGTCGCCCGGCGGGAGAGGGACAGGGTGAGGGCATTTTTGAAATAAATCTGGAGGGAAAGTGATGACCGTTGCAGAGCAGATGGAAATAATCAAGAGGGGAGCCGTAGAGATTCTGGTGGAGAAAGAGCTGGTTGAAAAGCTCGAGAAATCCGTCAAGACCGGCGTGCCGCTCAAGATAAAGGCCGGTTTCGATCCGACCGCGCCCGATTTGCATCTGGGGCACACCGTGCTGTTGCACAAGATGCGTCAGTTCCAGAAGCTTGGCCACGAAGTCCACTTCCTGATCGGCGACTTCACAGGCATGATCGGCGACCCCACCGGCAAGTCCGAAACCCGCAAGGTGTTGACCCGCGAGGACGTGTTGAAGAACGCCGAGACCTACAAGGAGCAGGTCTTCAAGATCCTCGATCCCAAGCTCACCAAGGTGGTCTTCAACTCCGAATGGTTAGGCAAGCTCTCCGCGTCCGACATGATCGGACTCGCCTCCAAGTACACCGTCGCCCGGATGCTCGAGCGCGAAGATTTCAGCAACCGTTTTTCCAACCAGCTTCCCATCAGCATCCACGAATTCA
>NC_011146.1:1127500-1175000 GCF_000020725.1 Citrifermentans bemidjiense Bem
GGGAGAAGGAGGCAAATCCCTTTCTCCATTCAACGCTGAGAGCTGATGACGAGGGGGTATCCCCATAAAGTCGTTGATCCCATGCTTCCAAGAAAAGCCTCTAAGCTTCAGACAGCAGGTGACCGTACCGTAAACCGACTCAGGTGGGTGAGGATAAATGTCCTAAGGTGCTTGAGAGAACACTGGTTAAGGAACTCGGCAAAATGATACCGTAACTTCGGGAGAAGGTATGCCCTTTTGGGTGAAGAGACTTGCTCTCTTAGCTTGGGAGGGTCGCAGAGAAATGGCGGTAGCGACTGTTTACTAAAAACATAGGACTCTGCAAAGTCGCAAGACGACGTATAGGGTCTGACGCCTGCCCGGTGCCGGAAGGTTAAGGGGATTTGTTAGCCGCAAGGTGAAGCTTTGAACCGAAGCCCCGGTAAACGGCGGCCGTAACTATAACGGTCCTAAGGTAGCGAAATTCCTTGTCGGGTAAGTTCCGACCTGCACGAATGGCGTAACGATTTCCGCGCTGTCTCAACCAGTGGCTCAGCGAAATTGAATTCTCGGTGAAGATGCCGAGTACCCGCAGAAAGACGGAAAGACCCCGTGCACCTTTACTACAGTTTGACAGTGACATTCGAATAAGCTTGTGTAGGATAGGTGGGAGACTTTGAAGCTGGGACGCTAGTCTCGGTGGAGTCATCCTTGAAATACCACCCTGGTTTGTTTGGATGTCTAACCCAGGTCCGTCATCCGGATCGGGGACACTGTCTGATGGGTAGTTTGACTGGGGCGGTCGCCTCCCAAAGAGTAACGGAGGCGCGCGAAGGTTCCCTCAGGCTGATTGGAAACCAGCCGTAGAGTGTAAAGGCATAAGGGAGCTTGACTGCGAGACCAACAAGTCGAGCAGGTACGAAAGTAGGTCTTAGTGATCCGGCGGTTCTGTATGGAAGGGCCGTCGCTCAACGGATAAAAGGTACGCCGGGGATAACAGGCTGATCTCCCCCAAGAGTTCACATCGACGGGGAGGTTTGGCACCTCGATGTCGGCTCATCGCATCCTGGGGCTGAAGTAGGTCCCAAGGGTTTGGCTGTTCGCCAATTAAAGCGGTACGCGAGCTGGGTTTAAAACGTCGTGAGACAGTTTGGTCCCTATCTTCTGTGGGCGTAGGATACTTGAGAAGAGTTGACCTTAGTACGAGAGGACCGGGTTGAACGTACCTCTGGTGTTCCAGTTGTTCCGCCAGGAGCAGTCGCTGGGTAGCTATGTACGGAAAGGATAACCGCTGAAAGCATCTAAGCGGGAAGCCTCCTTCAAGATTAGGTATCCCTGGGAGCAATCCCCTAAAGGCCCGTTGTAGACCACAACGTTGATAGGCCGGGTGTGTAAGTGCAGTAATGCATTCAGCTGACCGGTACTAATCGGCCGTGAGGCTTGACCATAAAAAATTCTTAGAGAGGGGGGTGGGACTCCCACCCCCCGATCATAAACTGCTAGCAACCAAAACCTACAAATCACGAAGATGCAATTGTGGAGAAATATATTGCTAGAGCCGTAAAGGTTCGAGCTAAGAGTTTCTCTGTGGCTATGCCGAGAGGGTCACACCCGTTCCCATCCCGAACACGGAAGTTAAGCCTCTCTGGGCCGATGGTACTGCACTGGTAACGGTGTGGGAGAGTAGGTCGCCGCAGGGAATTTAATAAAAAAGCCCTGTCAGAATATCCTGACGGGGCTTTTTCGCGCCTGGGCTCGTATTTAGTCATAGATTAATTTCGTGTTTCACCTCCCTTGCATTGCAAATTCAAACCCTCATCGTTAAAATTAGGTTTGTATAATAATTTGACAAGGGAGGTGTAAAGTGAAGATCTACTCTCTCGGAGTTGTTTCTATTTTGCTTCTTTCAACGGGCTGCGCCTCAAAGAGCTTTGTGCAGAAGCATCTCGACCCCATCAGTTGCAGAGTCGACGTCCTCGAAAATCAAAATGCTTCTCTTCAGAGCAAAGCTGATTCACTTGAGGCCCGCGTAGCTGCTTTAGAAACCCAGGTGAGCCAAGCCCAACTGGCAAATAAAGCGATGCTGGATGAAGCGACTGCCACGGCATCGGCGAGCGCACAAAGGGCTGAAGCTGCCGCTGCTGCGGCCGAACAGTCTGCGCAGCGGGCCCAGAAGATCTTTGAACTGAACCAGAAGAAGTAACTCTATTGCCATGGCCACCTCTCCATCGCGTCATGGTTTCACTCCTTCTCTCGGTTTCGCATCAATACCTTTATCTATAATCCTCTTTCTAATAGCTGCGGCATTACCTTCCTTGGCCTCCGCTGCCACATTCCAGAAGGCGGAGGGCATCATTGGCGCCATCCAGCAGTACATCATTGGCAAAGACGAGTCCCTGGTAGAAGTAGCGCGACGATTTGATGTCGGCTACTACTCGATCATCAACGCCAATCTTGGCATCGACCCGTTCGTTCCCAAACCGGGAACTATTGTCACCATTCCGACTGAATGGATTGTGCCGCGTGTCCAGAGTGATCCTGACATAGTTGTCAATTTAGCGGAGTACCGCCTGTATCTTTTCCCACAGGGAAAATTTGGCGCCGTTTTTACCTTCCCGCTAGGCATTGGGGACGAAGGTGCTGAAACCCCCTTGGGCACTTACACAGTTATCCAAAAAATAACCAGTCCCTCCTGGCATGTTCCAGACTCAATACGACATGAGGTACCAGGATTGCCGTCAATCGTGCCGCCGGGGCCCAGCAACCCACTGGGCACACATGCGCTACGCCTCTCCCGGGCAAATATCCTCATTCACGGCACTAATAGACCGTGGGGGATTGGCCGCAGGTCAAGCCACGGTTGCCTTCGCCTCTATCCTGAAGACATAGCAACCCTATTCGAACTGGCGCACATTGGTATGAGTGTCGTAGTGGTGTACCAGCCGTTTAAGATCTGTGTACGTGACGGTAAGGTCCTGATCGAAGTACATCGCTGCCGGGAAAATGAACCGACTGTAGGCCAGGCGCTGAAGCGACTCTATGATGAGGGGCTGCTGGCAAAAACAGATTTTTCGAAGTTGGTGCGTGCCATGCTGGAAAAAAAAGGCGTGCCGGTGGAGGTAAGTCTGGCACAGTAACTCTCATCCTACCGGCACGTCCGGCTGCTTCAACTCACTTCTTCTTTCGCAAAGGGCTATCTTTCCAAAAAATTCCCAGCACAGTCTGTTCGTCGGCAGTAAGCTTGACGCCTTTTTGTTCCATGCGATGCTGGATGCTCTGCATGTCCTTGCCGGCCGCCAAGGCTTGCTCAATCCGCTGTGCCGAATGGCAGGAAACGCATTTGTTGTCGATCACCAGGTGAGCATCCTTGAATACCCCTCCTGTAACACTGCCAAGTTTGGTTCCTGAGGGCGGCACTTCTTGTGCTGCCTGCAGCAAGGTGGCAGATGTTAAGATGAGTGCCAGTGCGAGTATCGTTTTCATTGTTACTCCTTTCTATCAAATTTGCTTGTGACAAAAAGATATAACACATATTTTTCTTGCTGCTGCTGTTTGACTTCCCTCATTGACATCAAATGCCAGAGGGGTATTATCGGGAACGTATACTCAGCCTACCTTAACCGCGGCTGAGCCACCAAGCGCTCTGGCTCATAACAACCTACTCCAGCCGGAGTCCCTAAATTAAAGGAGGTTGTTATGGCAGGTCAAGCAAGTGCTACAGTCCGCATGTTCGGAGCCCTCCACGGTATCAGGAAAGAACGTGGCCAGCCGACAGAGGTCGAAATGGACGTGCCCGAGTCAGGGTGTACCGCTATCAGCATAGCACAGCGGCTGGACTTGCCGCCTGAAAAGGTGGATGGAGTATTCATCAACCACAAGATCTACACTCTCGATCACCTTGTTCATCCCGGAGATCGCGTTGCGTTCATACCTATAGGAGTACCGGGTTCCCGCGGGTTGTTTGCCTCAGAGCGTCATCAGTGACGGACTCACACTGTCTACCTTGAACCGGCCGGTTCTTCTTCCCTCTCTTCAGGGGACCGGCCCCCTGGTCATTCACTCCCTCCATAGATCTTTTCCTCGCAGATAAACCACTTGAACTATCTTGCGCCCGCCGTTTGGGGTACTTAATGGGACAGGTTCGTCCTGTTCAGTATCAGCAGTTGCGTGTAAGGATTGGAAGACATGGTAAAATCATAACGTCTTTCAGTAGCTGCGTGTTCAGCTGGAAGGAGTGTCTTGGAGGTACTCATGGCTGCGGAGACTAAGGAGAGGCTGGGTACGTTCAAACTAAAACGTATCCTCCTTGTTGAAGATAATGCTAACGATGCGGAGCTCACGATGGAGGCTTTGGCCGAGCACAATTTAGCGAACGAGGTGGATATTGTCCGTGACGGGGCCGAAGCGCTCGATTACCTTCAGCAAAAGGGAAAATATGCAGACAGCGAAGCTGGGAACCTTGCTGTCATCCTGCTCGATCTCAAGCTGCCTAAGGTGGACGGGCTCGAGGTACTGAGCGTTATCAAGGCGGATGAAAAATTACGGTGCATTCCCGTGGTGGTTCTAACCTCCTCGCGTGAAGAGAAGGATGTAGTGGAAAGCTACCGACTTGGTGTCAACGCTTATGTGGTCAAACCGGTAAATTTCAACGAATTCATTACAGCTGTAAAGGAGATAGGCGCATTCTGGGCCATAGTGAACGAGCCGCCTCCGGTTCAGCACAGAGGTGGGATCAGATGACGCAGCGATTGCGCATACTGCATCTAGAGGACGATCCGATGGATGCCGAACTCGTCTTGATGGCTCTTACCGCAGAGGGGCTCGATTGTGAGGTCCAGGTGGTGTCGAGGCGGGATGAGTTCGACAAAGCTTTGCAGCGGGGTGGAATGGACCTCATTCTTGCCGACTTTGCGCTCCCTGCCTTTGACGGGATGAGCGCCTTGGCGATGGTCCGGGCCAAGCTTCCTGATCTGCCTTTCGTCTTTGTCTCAGGCAAGCTTGGTGAAGAGGCGGCGATTGAGTCCCTTAAAAGCGGCGCCACCGACTACGTGCTCAAAAGCAGGTTGTCCAGACTGGGGCCAGCGGTACAAAGGGCGCTAACTGAGGCAACGGAGCGCGCGAAGCAACGCCAAACCGAGAAGGCGCTGGAGGTAGCATATGCTGAGATAGAGAAGCGGGCGGAGGACTACCGCAACCTCTTCAACAGCATCAGGGACGTCATCGTGGTGGCTGACCACAACCGGACGATCCTGCATGTCAATCAACCGGCACTCATTGACACGTTTGGCTACAGCTCCGACGAGGTGGTGGGAGAAAGCAGCATCATCCTCTACGCGAATGAGGATGACTTCCACAGCACCGGAAAAGAAGTATTCGACGTGGAGGGACCGGTGGATGGAAAACTCATAGAGCTGAACTTCCGCAGGAAAGGCGGGGAAGTTTTCATCGGCGAACTTTACGCGATGAAAAGGCTGGACCGGCACGGCGTGGTGACCGGCAACATCTCGATCTTCAGGGATATCAGCCAGCGCAAGAAAGCTGAGGCAGATCTCAGGGAGAGTGAACTGCGACGCTACCAACTGCAATTGGAACTGGTTTACGCCGCGGAAATCCAGGCAAAACTATTGCCGCGCAGTTATCCAAATATCCCCGGTTTTGATGTAAGCGCGAGGTGTCTGCCTGCGAAGCAGGTGGGAGGGGATTTCTACGATTGGCAGCAGGTGACCCCCACCGTTTTCAATCTGACTCTTGGTGATGTGATGGGCAAGGGGATGGCGGCGGCCATGCTCATGGCGACCGTTAGAGCGGCACTTCATGCCGTTACGCTGTACAACACACCCGCGCCGGCGGTGCACCTGGCGGAAAAGGCGCTCAACGAGGATCTGGAGAATTCCGAGAGCTTTGTCACCCTTTTCCATGCCCAGCTCGACTCCGTTACACGCACCCTTTCCTTCGTCGATTGCGGTCATGGCTATGTCTTTGTCAGGAGAGCCACTGGCGCGGTGGAGACTCTCTCGCCGAGAGGGCTTCCCCTGGGGGTGCAGGGGGGGGAAGTTTACCAGGAAGGGAAGGTACAGTTTGAAAAGGGGGATGTGTTTGTTCTTTACAGCGATGGGCTCATCGACGCCAACCCGCAGCTCGAGTTGACCCATGAGATACTTGCCGGGCAGATTAGAAGTGAGGAGGGCGCGCTGGAGACTGTGGATCGGCTCATTGCTCTCACTAGGCAGCCTGACCCGCAGCCTGACGACATAACCGTACTGGTGGCAAAATTTAACGGCGACTAACCGATTCACTCCCCGATGATCTTGATCAAAACCCGCTTCCTGCGCATTCCGTCGAATTCCCCGTAAAACACCTGCTCCCAGGGCCCCAGGTCGAGTTTTCCGCCTGTGACTGCAACAACAACCTCCCGCCCCATGATTGTCCTCTTGAGATGCGCATCGCCGTTGTCTTCACCGCTGTTGTGCCGGTAGCGCGAGTGAGGCTTCTCCGGCGCCAGCCCTTCCAACCATTGCTCTAAATCCTGGTGCAGCCCCGACTCGTCGTCGTTTATGAAGACACTGGCTGTAATGTGCATGGCGTTGCAGAGCAGGAGCCCTTCCTTTATCCCGCTTTCCCGCAGTGCTTCCTGAATGTCACCGGTGATGTTTACGAAGCCGCGCCTGGACTTTATCTGGAACCAGAGTCCCTTTCGGTAATGCTTCATCTAATCTCCTACCGTTGCCTTCATGGTGTTGCCTGGATTTTCCTCGATATCTGCGGAATCAGCAGCAAATGCCGCGTCGAGCATAGCTGGTGCTACCCGCCACCGATTTCTGGCGTGCATGATAACCAGCAGCACTTTGCGCTCTTCACGCTCGGCTATTGCAACCAGACACTGCCCGGCGTTGGGAGTCGTGCCTGTCTTTACGCCAATTGCACCTGGATAGCGCCCTATCAGGCGGTTCTTGTTCCTGAGGTAGTAGGAGCGCTTGCTGTTCAGTGTGCGGATGCGCATCTCTTTCCTGGCGACTAGTTCTGCAAAGTATGGCTTTTGCATCGCCTTCTCGGTCAGGAGTGCCAGATCGTGGGCGGTGGTATAGAGTCCGGCGTTGTCGTGGCCGCAGGCGTTGGTGAAGCGCGTGTTTTGCAATTGCAGGGCCCGGGCCCGGGCGTTCATCTGTACCACGAAATCCCTTTGATTGCCACAGGCATGATCGGCAAGTGCGCGGCAGGCGTCGTTGGCTGAGGCCATGAGCGTGGCAGCAAGCAAATCCCGCACAGTCAGCCTTTCGCCTCGCCTAAGGCCAATTCTGCTCCCTGTTTCCCTGGCGGCGCCCCGACTCACAACTACCACTTCATCAAGTTTGCACCTCTCCATCACGATCAGTGCTGTCATGATTTTGGTGAGACTTGCAGGAGGGCGGCGAATGTGTGCGTTTCTTTCCTTGTAGGTGTGTCCGTTGACTTGGATAAGGTAGGCAGAGGGGGGATGCACGAACGGTGAGGAGGCTGCGTCTGCGTAACAGACGGCAGCAAATAGTATCCCCGCAGTCAATGTCAGCACCCTTAAAGATGAAAATTTTTTCATCTTTTCGTTATAGCATTCTTTGTTATGGCTGCAATGGCCCCATGAGCGTGACGTGTGAGAGAAAGCCCAATCTTGGATTTACAAACAGGCGCCGGTTAAGGTATCTTGGCTCACCCTACAACGCTTGTGAGAGGAATGGCTTGGCAACGAAGATTCGCATACTCCCTGAGAATTTAACCAACAAGATCGCCGCTGGAGAGGTGGTGGAGCGTCCGGCCTCCGTCGCGAAGGAACTGGTGGAGAATGCACTCGACGCAGGTTCCAAGGAAGTCGTGGTCGAGATAGAGTCGGGTGGCAGGCGGCTCATCAAGGTCTCCGATACCGGTTGCGGCATGTCCCGGGACGACGCCTTGCTCGCCCTGGAACGTCACGCAACCAGCAAGATCGCGACAGACGAAGATCTCTTCTCCCTCTGCACTCTCGGCTTCCGAGGCGAGGCGCTGCCATCTGTCGCCTCGGTTTCCCGCCTCACCATCTCTACCCGGACCAGCGACTCGGTCGAGGGGACGGAGATTTACGCCGAAGGGGGACGGATCAAGGAAGTGAAGGAATGCGGCATGGCGGTCGGGACTGTGATCTCGGTGCGGAATCTTTTCTTCAACACGCCGGCGCGGCTTAAATTCATGAAGAGCGCCGAGACGGAGGGGGGGCACGTCGGGGAGTTGCTGACCCGCCTCGCCATCTCCAGGCCGGAGGTCCGCTTCACTTATAAAAACGACGGCAAGGTGGTGTTCCGTGCGCTGGATGCGGACCTGAAGGAGCGGGTCGCTACTATGCTGGGGCGTTCCATCGCCTCCTTTTTGTACCCCGTTTCCTACCAGGAGGGGGGGCTCAAGGTGAGCGGATTGGTTGCGGCGCCGGAGTGCAGCCGCAGTGCCGGGAGCCATCTCTACACCTACATAAACGGACGTTTCATCAAGGACAAGGTGGTGCAGCACGCCATCCTCCAGGCGTACCGCAACTTCCTGGAGCGCGGACGTTACCCTGTCGTCGCCGTTTTTATCGAGATAGCACCGGGCGAAGTCGATGTGAACGTGCATCCGACCAAGCATGAGGTTCGTTTCCGAGAGCAGGGGCGGGTGCACGACGCCATCCAGAACGCGGTGGAGTCGGTGCTCAAGGAAACGCCGTGGCTAAAGCGCCCTGCAGTCGCAGCAGTATCCCGGCCGACGGAGAAGGACGCGGCAGCGGCGCGAGCAGTCCTGGAGGGGTCGCAAGCTCCGCTGCCCGTGACGCCGCAGCCCCGGCCGGCGCTGACGTCTGAAAAACCGGTTCCCGCACCGCAGGCTCAACCGCAGCAGTCGTCGATCAGCGAAGCGCGGGTGGCAGAGGTAAGGGAGCTCCTGGTGGATTTTCAGCCGAGGCCGCAGCCTTCGCTTCGACCGCAGTATCAGGGATCTGTGACGTCCAAGGAGGCGTTGCCCTATGCCCCCATGGCTGCGCCGGTGCCGGTCCGTGAACCCGAGACGGCGGCGCCTGAACCGGACCCCGCTGCAGCGGGATACTTCTCTTCGCTCGGCGTCATAGGGCAATTCAACGCCTCCTATATCCTCTGTCAAAGAGGGACCGACCTCGTTCTCATCGACCAGCACGCAGCGCACGAGCGGGTCGCGTTCGAAAAGCTGAAAGGGCAGTTCGCCGGGAGGGAGGTGGACAGCCAGGGGCTTCTCTTTCCGGAGACCATGGAATTCTCCTTCCGCGAGTCGGCCGTATTGCGGGAACACCTGGCGGAGCTTGCCCGCCTGGGGTTCGAGTTCGAAGAGTTCGGGGGGAATACCTGGCTGTTGAAGGGAGTCCCGCAGGTGCTGTCGGCGACGCGGTATGTGGACACGATTCGCGACATACTCGAGGAGCTGGGAAGCCTCAGCCGCAGCCGCGCCTTCAGCGATATCCAGGAGGACCTGCTCGCTCGCATCGCCTGCCACAGCGTGGTTCGTGGGAAGCGCACCCTGAGCCAAGTGGAGATAACGGCACTCTTCAAGCAGATGGATGAGACCGATTTCTCCAGTAACTGCCCTCACGGCAGGCCGGTGATGCAGACCCTCACGCTCGCCGAAGTAGAGAAGATGTTCAAGAGAATCTAGCGGTGTCGACCGTTACGCAGAAGTGAGGCACCTGTTGCAGGATAAGGAAAAAAAGATCAAGGTCATCGTCCTTGGAGGCCCCACCGGTTCCGGCAAGAGCGACCTCGCGGTGAAGCTGGCGGAAGAGATCGGCGGAGAAATCGTCAATGCGGACTCGATGCAGGTCTATCGCAGGCTCGATATCGGGACGGCGAAGCCCTCCGCTGCAGACCTGGCCCGCGTCCCCCACCACCTGATCGATATTCTCGATCCGAATGAGGATTTCACCGCCTCGGATTTCAGGCGCGAGGCCACCGCAGCCATCGCCGACATCGAGCGCAGAGGGAAAAGGGCCATTGTCGTCGGCGGGACCGGGCTGTACATTCGCGCGCTGCTATACGGCTTGGTGGACTCTCCCACAGGTGACCCGGAATTGCGCCGGCAGTTCGATGACGTGCCGGGCGAGGAACTGCTGAGGCGTCTGTCGCTGGTCGACCCGGAGACTGCGGCGCGCCTGCACCCAAACGACAGGGTTCGCCTGATAAGGGCGCTGGAGGTGTACACGCAGACCGGGCGCCCGGTTTCGGCTTTCCGCTCGGAACATGCCTTCTCCGATGTTCACTACCAAGTGCTCAAAATGGCGATCCGGGTGGAGCGGCAGGAACTGTACCGCCGCATAGACCTCAGGGTTGAGAAAATGCTCGAGGATGGGCTGGTCGAAGAGGTTCGCTTGCTGCTGGCTGCGGGGTACGGGCATGAGTTGAAAGCTTTGCGCTCAATCGGCTATAAGGAAATAACCGCTTATCTGGCAGGGGAAATGACGCTGGATGAAGCAGTTACCCTCATAAAAAGAGACACGAGGCGCTACGCCAAACGGCAGATGACATGGTTCGGCAAGGAAAATGATATTTATTGGCTTGAATATCCCGGAAGTTTTGCTACTATCCTTGGACATGTGATTGAATTTCTTGCGTAAGGGAGCGGAATCATGCCGAAAACGCCTTTTAACATCCAGGACCAATATCTGAATCAGTCTCGTAAGGAACGCGTAAAGGTTTTGGTGCAATTAATGTCCGGTGAGAAGCTTGAAGGGCACATCAAATCCTTCGACAATTTTTCCGTTCTTATGGAAGTTCACGGCGATATCCTCATTTATAAACATGCTATCTGCAGCATCACCTCAGTAGATGGCGTGTTCCGTCTACATCAGTAATTATTCAGCCAACTTCATCGCTATATCCAGTCCGCTACGGATAAAATACTTTCCAAAGCAGCCATGGGTTAGCGGGAAACCTCTCCATCCTCAGCCGGCTCCAAAGAGCCGGCTGCCTTTTTTATCTATTGCCAAAATCCTCCTTCTCCTCATATGATTGCTGCTTGTGTCTGGAAGAGTGCCCGACGCCACAGCGCTGTCGCAATCGGATTCTTACGCAGCCGGTATAGCAGGGCGCTTGCCAAAGGGACGCGAAGAGGAGGAAGTGGATGTCAGGCCTTATTGTCGACAGGGTGATGCCGGGAAGCATCGCCGATGAACTTGAGATCGAGCCGGGAGATCGGCTCATATCGGTGAACGGGCACCCGCTGCGCGACGTCATTGATTACAACTACTATTCGGCGGACGACCTGCTCGATCTCGAACTCGAAAAGGGGGACGGCGAGCTTTGGGAACTGGAGGTGGAGCGGGAGGAAGGTGAACCGCTGGGCCTCTCCTTCGAGGCTCCTCTTCCGGCGCGCTGTGGCAACAACTGCGTCTTCTGCTTCGTACACCAGCTCCCCAAGGGGCTGCGCGGCCCGCTCTACGTCAAGGACGAGGATTACCGGCTCTCCTTTCTCTACGGAAATTACGTGACGCTGGCCAACATCGGCCGTGCCGAGCTGGACCGGATCAAGGAGCAGCGCCTGTCGCCGCTCTACATCTCGGTTCACGCCACCGAGCCTAAATTAAGGGAGGAGTTGCTGGGCAAAAGCGGCATCCTCCCCATACTCGACGTCATGAAGGAACTGGCCGAGGCGCGGATAACCATGCATACCCAGGTGGTGCTCTGCCCAGGATGGAACGATGGGGAGGCATTTGCCCGTACCGTCGAGGATCTGGCGTCGATGTATCCGGCGGTAGCCTCGCTGGCGGTGGTTCCGGTGGGGCTCACCGAGCACCGGAAGCATCTTCCGCCGCTTGCCCCGTTGACCAGAGAGTTCGCAGCCTCCTTCATCGAGGAATGGAGCGGCAAGGCGCGGCTTCTTGAAGAGAGGCTCGGAGAGCCATTTCTGTTTCTCGCCGACGAGTTTTATATCAAGGGGGAGATTCCCTTCCCATCCTTGGAGAGCTACGGCGATCTGCCACAGTTGGAAAACGGCGTAGGAATGATCCCTCTCTTTCTGTCGGAGGCAGAGCAGGTGCTGGAGGACGCCGAACCGGTGCCGGGCGCGCGTGTCACGGTGGTCAGCGGCGAGTCGCCCTACAACTACCTGGCGGGATTTCTGGCGCAGCTCTCGACAGCGACCGGCGCCTCCGTCGTTGCGGTGGCGGTGAAAAACAGGCTGTTCGGCCCGTCGGTCACTGTGACCGGACTCGTCTGCGGCAGGGACATCATTTCCGCGCTTAAGGGCGTAGAACTGGGAGATCTGGTGCTGGTCCCCGACGTCATGCTTAAGGAGGGGGAGGGGGTATTTCTCGACGACCTGACGGTGGACGACCTGGAGCGGGAGTTGGGGAAGACGGTTCAGGTGGTGGAATCGACCCCCTATGGCATCTATGACGCTTTAGCTGACATGCGGGAGTAGCGAAGAAGGTTTGCGGCAGGATTGAAGCGGGAAGCCGGCGGGGGGATTGAACCCTCCGCCGGCTTTTTTTGTTAACGGCTCATGGCGTCGATGGCGTCGAAGTCGAAGACGCTTTCGGCGGTCGCCTTGATCAGGTTGATCTTCTCATCGTCGTCAGCGGTCATCTTGGAGACGTGCTCGGAGAGGGTTATGAAGACCTCGGCGGTGTTCTGCAGCGTCCTGATGTAGGGGATATGGCTGTCGTCCAGAATCTTTTGGCTGATGGCGGAGATGGGGGCGATGCCGGGGATCACCAGGCCGGCCAGCTTCTGCCGGTAGGCGGGGATATTGTAGAGTGCCGATGTGGTAACTATCAATTCGTCGCGGGAACTGGTGGTGATGAGAAGCGTCGAATCCTGCAAGGTGTCGATGACACGCTGGGAGGATGCTGCGCCTAACTGGATGTTGTGGATGATGCGGTTCTTTCCCTGCTGGTCCCCTTGAAGGGGCAGCTTCAGCAGCTTGGAAAGGTCGAGCAGGGTCGGGTTCGCCAGGGTGCGGGAGTAGTCGAACGCTCCGGCTACCTGCTGTTGCCGGCTCTCGAAGAAACTGCGCAGAAAGCCCAGCGTTTCCTCACGCTTGTTCGGCAGGAGCTTGTTCACCAGGACCAGTTTGACGTCCGCTCCCTGCTGCTGGAACAGCGAAAGGTTCAACTGCACCGAGTCGATGACGCATCCTATCCCGCCGCTTGCCACCATGATGACCGGTGCATCCAGGGTGCGGGCGACCTGTGCGTTGTTGACGCCGACCACGGAGCCGACCCCGCCGTGACCTGAACCTTCGATGATCAGGAAATCGTTTTTGGCCTCAAGCTCGCGGCACGCCTTCTTGATGCTTTCCAGCGGCGCCTCGGGGTTGATCTCGCCGGAGAGGTACCTTTTGGTGTATCCCTTGCCGAGCACCACGGGGGACATCAGCGCACGGTCAGCTTCCATCCCGTAGACAGAGGCGATCAGCGCAGCGTCCATGTCCATCTCGACCCCGTCCAGCATGAAAACCTTGGGCCCTATGGGCTTTATAAATCCGACGCGGGCGTACTTCTTCTTGGCCAGGTGCAGCAAGGACAGGCTGATGGTGGTCTTGCCGCAGTGCTGCCCGGTCGCCGCTATGAATATCTTCTTGCACATTTGCTAAAGCCTCGTCACATCCTCTCAGCTGATAACAATTCGACTACCGGCATTATACTGTTTTGGCAAAATGGGGGCAACATGGTATACGGTACCGGGCACATACTGTATCTTCTCGTTCTTTGGCGGCATTTGTGACAGTGCAACATCCTGTCAGGCGGTCTGACCGCATCACCAATACCTGCTTGACGGTTTTCCCATATTCTGTAATAATCCGCCGGTCCAAACCCCTGTTTGCCTACATCAAAATTTTCTAAGCCGCACCCCAATAAAACAGGAAAGAAAAGGAGCGTAAACGTGAAAAAGATCTTGGCAATCCTCTCCTCCTTGCTGGTACTCACGCTGGCCGTTTCGGCTTTTGCCGCGGACGGGTCGTTCAAAAGGGTTAAGAAAGAAGGCACCCTTACCATCGGTCTGGACGATGCCTTCCCCCCCATGGGTTACCGCAACGATAAAGGCGAACTCGTAGGCTTCGACATCGACGCCGCGGAAGAAGTAGGCAAGCGCCTGGGGATCAAGATCAAGTGGCAGCCGACCGCCTGGGACGGCGTCATGCACGCGCTCAACTCCAAGAAGTTCGATTGCATCTGGAACGGTATGACCATCACCGACGAGCGCAAGAAGGAAGTTGCCTTCACCAAGCCTTACAAGATGGACGGGCAGGTGGCGGTGGTTCGCTTCGGGGAGAAGAAGTTCAAGAAGCTTGCGGACCTGAAAGGGGCCAAGGTAGGGGTCCAGAAAGGCTCCTCCGCCGTGGAAGCGGTCAAGAAACTCCCGGCAGCACCCGCCGAAGTGCGCGAGTACGAGGACAACCCCAAGGCTCTGCTCGACCTCGAATCCAAGCGTCTTGACACGGTAGTCATCGACGACGCCACCGGCCGCGACTTCATCGCCAAGCGCCCCGGCAAGTTCCAGATCATCCCCGGCAACATCACCAAGGAGCCTTTCGGCGTCGCATTCCGCAAGGATGACGTAGAGCTGCGCGAGGCGGTGCAGAAGACCCTGGACAAGATGGTGAAGGACGGGACCATGGCGAAGATCTCCAAGAAATGGTTCGGCGAGGACATCACCAACCCGAAGAAGTGGAAATAGACAGAACTATCCCCTCCCCGGGCAACGGGGAGGGGAACCGTTACAGCCAATAATTCAGGTGTGCCGATGAGACTTTTCCCCGGCAGGATCTCGAAGAAAACGATCCTGCTTTTTTCATGCTTGTTCCTCCTCCTGGTCCAGACCTGCTACGCCACGGACTACGACCAGATATTCAGCGACGCCAACGACGCGATGGGAAGCGGAGATCTCCCTGCCGCCATCGCCATCCTGCAGAAGGTCAAGCCGGACCAGGGCGACGACAGCGGCGCCTTCGTCAGGAGCCGGATGCAGATAGCGAGGCTTCAGTTCGCCCTCAAGGACATGAATGCCGCCAGCGCCAGCGCGAACGAGGTCCTTGCCCTCTACCCCGACAACAGCGAGGCGCTCAACTTCATCGCATCGGTCAAAAAGGAACAGAAGCCGCGCTACGTAGTCTTCATGGAGGATTGTCTCCGCTTCCTGCCGCAGCTCTTGAAGGGGGCGGTGATGACCATCACCCTGGTGGTCTGCATCATCGTGATCTCCCCCTTGGGCGGCCTGCTGATAGCTTTAGGGCGCATCAGCACCTTTAAGCCTGTCTCCGGACTCTGCTGGCTCTTCATCTGGCTCTTCCGAGGCACTCCGCTTCTGCTGCAGCTCTTCTTCATCTACTACGGCCTTCCGTCTCTGGGCATCACCTTCAAACCCTTCACCGCCGCCATCCTGGGGCTGGGCCTCAATTACTCCGCTTACCTGGGCGAGATCATCCGCGGCGGCATTCAGAGCATAGAGCACGGGCAGATGGAAGCCGCCAAGGCGATCGGCATGAGCTACTGGCAGGCGATGCGCCGGGTGGTCATCCCACAGACCTACAAGCGGTTGATGCCTCCCATAGGCAACGAGTTCATAGCGCTCATCAAGGACACCGCGCTGGTCTCCACCATCGCCATGGTCGAACTGATGCGTTCCGCCGACCAGATGTTCAACGCCTATTTCAACGTGACGGCGCTGATTCTGGCCGCGTTCATCTACCTCCTCTTCACCACCATCTTCACCTTCATATTCGAGAAGATCGAGATCAGGGCCGGCATCTATGAAAACCGCTAACCAACCGCTTCTAAGCCTCAAAGGGATCACCAAGCGCTTCGGCGCGCTGACCGCGGTAAACGGCGTCGACCTCGACGTCTGCCCGGGGGAAATCGTGGTCATCATAGGGCCATCCGGATCGGGAAAGTCGACGCTTTTGCGCTCGGTGAACTTCCTGGAGGAGATCGAGGAAGGGACCATAACCTTCGAAGGGAACGAGATCGGCTACGTGAAGAGCAAGCACGGCCGGCGCCATCTGGACGCTCCCGCGAAGATCTGCGAGCTTCGCTCCGAGATCGGCATGGTGTTCCAGCACTTCAACCTCTTTCCGCACATGACCGTGCTCGGCAACGTGATGGAGGGGCCGCTCACCGTGCAGAAGAAGTCCCCCGAAGCTGCCCGCGAGATTGCGCTGGACATGTTGGCTAAGGTGGGGCTTTCCGACAAGCGCGACGTCTACCCGGCGACCCTGTCGGGTGGGCAGAAGCAGCGCGTCGCCATAGCTCGGGCGCTGGCCATGCGGCCAAAGCTGATGCTTTTCGACGAGCCCACTTCCGCCCTCGACCCCGAGCTGATCGGCGAGGTGTTCGACACCATCCGGTCGTTGGGCAAGGAGGGGATGACCATGATCATCGTCACCCATCAGATGGGGTTCGCCAAGGAGATGGCGGACCGGGTCATCTTCATGGAGAAGGGATCCTTCGTCGCCCAGGGAACCCCCGAAGACTTCTTCAGCAACCAGATGGAGCACGAAAGAATTCAGTCCTTTCTCAACCGTATCATGTGATGGAAAATCGGGGCGCCAGCCGCCCCGTCCCCCCCTTTTACCGCGTTTCCCCTCCCGTTCGACAACTCCTTGCCCCGTGATACAATCTAATTCGTTTGCTCCTTGGCTTCGTTAATGTGTTTTGTTCCCACCCCAACACCAGTGAAACCAGCAGATTGCGAGCCGCTGTTTGCTAATTAAGACACGAAAGGGGGATCATCATGATAAGAGAAGACGAGGTCGTCGGCACCATCCGCGCCGCATTAGAGCGCGAGCCGAGGGTGAACCTGCACAACCATCCCATTGAACTCAGCTTCGCTGACGGCGTGGTCACCATCTCAGGCGAAGTCGGTGGTATTGCCGCCAAGAAGATCGCGCTCACGATAGCCGCGAAGCCTTCCCCTGTCTCCGGCATCGTCGACCGGCTGCGGGTTGAACCTTCGGAGCCGATGGAGGACGGCGCTATTCGCGATCATGTCTGCAACGCCCTCACCAGCGAGCCCGCCTTCCTGTCGTACTCGGTCAGAGCGCTGGTTAAGCAGGCTATGGAGCCGGTCCGGTCGGTTCAGGAGGAGCGCTACTTCGAGGTGGAGGTTGATAACGGCGTAGTGGTGCTTAACGGCGTCGCCGAGAGCATCTCCCACAAGCGCCTAGCGGGGGTTCTTAGCTGGTGGGTTCCCGGTAGCCGCGATGTGGTCAACGGGATTGACCTCTTCTCCAACGCCGAAGAGCAGGATGAAGAGCTGGTCGACCTGATCCGGATCGTGCTCGAGAAGGATCCGCTGGTGAACGCGTCGCAGATAACGGTCCATAGCCGGGACGGGGTCGTCACAATCGAAGGGACGGTGCCGACCCCGAACAATAAGAGGGCGGCGGAGTCGGACGTGTGGTACGTGCTGGGGGTGAACGAGGTGGTCAACAAGCTGGTCTTGACTGGGCTATGAGGAGCAGGCCGAAGGAGCCGCGCGTTCCTCCGGACCGGCGCGAGACGGTGCGCCACGAGATCGTTTCGCTTTTGACCGGCGAGAGCATGACGGCCAGGGAGATTTCAGGGCAGGTGGGGATTGGCGAGAAAGAGGTGCTGGAGCACCTGGGGCACATACGAACCGCACTCCGAAGCAGGCTAGTGGTGACACCTCCTGCCTGCCTGGAGTGCGGTTTTTCTTTTCGGAAACGGGAGCGGTTGGGAAAGCCCGGACGCTGCCCGGTATGCCGCAGCGAACGTATCGTCGACCCGTCCTACACCATCGACTAGCCTTTTATTTCAGACATCCAAGACCACCGTCGCACGCCAACCCTCGTCGGTTTTTTCCACCGCGTATCTCAGCATGGTAACTGCCTTAACGTCGGTGTTCATTTCATGCCTTGCCGGATCGATCTCCTCGCCCTGCAGCGTGCCGCGCAACTCGACGCCGCTCTCTCCCCTCATAATGGTCAGCTCCGCTGGGAGCAGGAGCAGTCTCCTCGCGTCCTTGTAGAAGATCAGTTCGTTCAGGAAATCGAAAAGGAGCATCTCCTCGTTTTCCTGGGTCAGCTTCACTTCCACCGTTTGCGACCGCCTGATCCCCTCGAGATTTTCCGCCATCACCTGCACGGTCGCCCGTGCAGCATCCCGGAAGAGTTCCTCCAGGGTCTTAGCCCAGGCATCGAAAGCGACGTCGGCATGGGCTATGTCACCGCGGTATTGATACGGCATCTTTCCCCCTACTGGCCCCGGTGCTGCAGGGGCTACCCCTTGATGTTGCCGATGGGAACCAGGCGCGCCACCCTCTTGCTCAAACCTGCCAGCTCGGTGGCTTCCACAACCTCGTCTATATTCTTGTAGGCGGGCCCCGCCTCCTCCGCCAACCCTCCGAACGAGTCGGTGCGAACGTAGATCCCCCGCGCCTCCATTTCACGCTGCAGCTTGTCGCCCCTGAAATTTTTCTTCGCCTCATGCCTGCTCATGGTCCTGCCGCTGCCGTGGGCGGTGGTGAAGAAGGCGTCCGCGCCGCTTTGCATCCCCGCGAGCAGGTAGGAGCCGGTCTCCATGCTACCCCCTATGATGACGGGCTGGCCGGTCTTGGCGTAGCAACCGGGTAACCCTGCCGCGCCAGGGCCGAAGGCACGGGTCGATCCTTTGCGGTGTACCAGGAGTTCCTTCCGGGTCCCGTTTACCTCGTGCCGTTCCAGCTTTGCCGTGTTGTGCGCCACGTCGTACACCATGCGCAGCCCGAGTTCGTCGGGCGAGGCGTGGAACAGGTCGGAAAAGACCTCCCTGATCCGATGCAGGATCACTTGCCTGTTGGCGAAGGCCATGTTGACGGCGCACTTCATGGCGCTGAAGTAGGCTTGCCCTTCAGGCGAATGGAATGGGGCGCAGGCGAGTTCGCGATCGACGATCTTGATGCCGTACTTGCGCCCCATGACCGAGAGGAACAATTTCAAGTAGTCCGTTGCCACCTGGTGGCCAAAGCCCCTGCTGCCGCAATGGAACATGATCACCACCTGGTTGGGTACCGTGGTGAGCCCGAACGCTGCGGCCAGTTCCGCGTCCATGATGTTCTCGGGCTTTACCACCTGGATCTCGCAGTAGTGGTTGCCGGACCCTAGGGTGCCGAGCTGGTTGTAGCCGCGCTCAACCGCCTTGTCGCTTATGTGCGATGCGTCGGCGCCGGAGAAGCAGCCCCCTTCCTCGGTCATATCCAGATCTTCCTGGGTAGCGAAACCGTTTTTCAGGCACCAGCGCGAACCCTGCTGCACTATGGAACGAAAATCGTCCTGCTTCAGCTTCACGAAACCATGACATCCGACGCCGGTGGGTATCCTGGCGAAGAGGCGATCGACCAGTTGATGCAGTTTGGGGAATACCTGGTCGGCGGTCAGGTTGGTCAATACCAGCCGCATGCCGCAGTTTATGTCGAAGCCTATCCCTCCAGGGGAAATGACGCCGGTTCCCGGATCCATGGCGGCGACTCCCCCTATGGGAAAGCCGTAGCCCCAGTGGCCGTCGGGCATGCAGTAGGCGTATCTCTGGATGCCGGGGAGCGTGGCGACGTTGCTGACCTGCTCGAAAACGCCCGCATCCATCTCCCGGACCAATTTTTCCGAGGCGAAGATTCGGGCGGGTACCAGCATCCCTTCCTTGTAGCTCACCGGTAGTTCCCATACCTGATCTGTGATCCGCTTTAGCGCCGCCGGTACGTTCATAACTCCTCCGTTGCTACGGTTCTCATGGCCATGCACCGGGAGATGTTATCATAATTTAATCTGGGATGTCCGAAAGCAATGCTTAGATCAGGGCGGCGGGAAGGGGAGCGGGTGGCATAGCGGTGCGGCCGCTTGCACAAGAGTCACTGCGGCAAGTGTAAAATCCTGTTGGCAGGAGAAGGGGAGAGCTGCATATCCTCACTGGAGGCCTGGCAACTGCTACCCCTGCTGTATGTGATGTGATTAGGCCGAGTGTTCAGCCTTGGTAGCTTCGATAGGATGAGGCGTTGGAATTGTTTCCTCCTGCTTGACCCATTGCCCTGACCGATCAAACCCGACAATGGACCCGGTGGAAACAAGGTAGTCAAAATGAAAATCGTTGACTACATCGTAAGTGAAGTCGTCGTAGCAGACCAAGATGCCCATGCTGTTCCTCCTGGTATAGCAAAGTGATGTTTTCCTCAAGCATCACAGGACCTATCGGAGGGGCGCGGCAGTAACTTTAATTTCATGAGCAAATTTGCGTAGACGTGCGGCAATACCCCTGATAAATAATGCCAAAACCGGACCGCTGTCTGCTCAAACGTGGTTGACAAGGGTGCGGGGTCACCTGTATGCTCCACGGGTTGCCAAAGCGCAACAAAAACGTCGATGAGGTCACTTAAATGGATAACGAAAACAGGGATGAGATGGAGACGGAAGAGGAAAGCTTTGCTGACTTATTCGAGCGCAGCCAAAAGGATGCTGGGCGCCTCGAGCCGGGCTCCAAGGTTGAGGCGACTGTCCTCAAGATCACCAAAGACTGGGTCTTCCTTGATACCGGTCGCAAGGGCGAAGGGGTCCTGGACATAAAGGAACTGACCGATGCCGAAGGCAACGTGAGCGTCAAGGTCGGCGACAAGGTCACCGCCTGGTTCATCTCGTCGCGCAACAACGAAATGCGCTTCACCACCAAGATCGGTGCCGGAAGCGGCCAGTCGGCCGGCAACGCCCAACTGGAAGAGGCTTACGCAGCAGGCATTCCGGTCGGGGGCACCGTAGAGAAAGAGGTCAAGGGCGGCTTCGAAGTCAAAGTCGCCGGTTCGCGCGCCTTCTGCCCGTTCTCGCAGATCGCCCTGAGAAGGGTGGAGGATACGGCTTCCTTCATCGGGAAGCAGCTCTCCTTCAAGATCGTCGAGTACGCCGAAAACGGACGCAATATAGTCGTCTCGCACCGCGCGCTGCTGGAAGAGGAAATGCAGCAGCAAAAGGATGCGCTGAAAGAGACCCTGAATGTAGGGCAGCGCGTCAAGGGCACCGTTACCTCCCTGCGCGACTTCGGCGCCTTCGTCTCCATCGGGGCGGTCGAGGGGCTGCTGCCGGTTTCGGAGGTGGCCTGGGCCCGGGTGAACCACGTAAGCGACGTGCTCACCGTCGGGCAGGAAGTCGAAGTGGTGGTGAAGGGGATCGACTGGGAAAAGAACCGCATCTCCTTCTCTCTCAAGGACACCCTGGCCGATCCTTGGGAAGAGGCGGCCAGTGCCTTCCCGGAAGGCTCCTACCAGAACGGCAAGGTAGCCCGTCTCACCCCGTTCGGCGCCTTCGTCACCCTGGGAAGCGGCGTCGACGGACTGATCCACATCTCCAAGCTGGGCGCCGGCAAGAGGATTCAGCACCCGCGCGAGGTTCTTGCCGAAGGGCAGGAAGTCGAGGTGAAGGTTGAAGGCGTGGACCGCGAGCAGAGAAGGATCTCGCTGTCGCTTGCCTCGGTGAGCCGCGCCGAGCAGGAGCAAGCCGAAACCATGGACGCCTACAAAAAGACCGTCTCCGAAGCGCCGAAGGGGATGGGTACCTTGGGCGACCTGCTGAAGGCGAAGCTCAAGGGGTAAGAGATTGGAGGATCTGGTCCCTGACCCTAGGTATCTGCTCCGGCTGGCGAAGACGACCATGCCTTACGGGAAGTACCTTGGAACCCTCCTGGTTGATCTCCCGGAGCCTTACCTAGTGTGGATGCGCCAGAAAGGGTTTCCCGCGGGAGAACTGGGCGCCATGCTGCAGTGCATTTACGAGGTGAAGGTGAACGGGCTGGAATACCTGTTCGACCCCTTACGCAGGCGATAACAAAAAGCAAAAAGCCCCTCTTGCCGTGGCAAGGGGGGCTTTTTGCAATGTGGATCGGAAGAGCTGCAGGCCGAAAGCTAACGCTTCCACGCCACCCGGACCATGCGCTGGTCGTGGCTCCATTGGTAGTGAAGCTCGCCTCGCTGAGACTTGTAGATCTCCCTACCTATCTTTTGGGCCAGCTTGTCCTCGGTAGTAGTAACCGTGATCTGGCCGTCCTCGTCCTTGATCTCCATGATGCGCCCCAGCGGGTTTTTCTCGCGGTGCTTGGACTCCTGCTGCTTGATGCTGTTAAGTATCTCCTCCTTATGCTGCGCCAGGTAAGGGCCGGACAGCGTCACCACTCCCGCCGGGTCCTCCCCTTGGATGCGCTGGCAGGCCGGGCAGAACACCTCGCCGCTATGCGCGCCGGGGGTGGTTTCAATCTGCCATCTCTTGTTGCGGTAGACTATGCCGCACCCCTTGCACACGGTTCCCTCCTGGAGTCCACCCTTGGGCAGGTAAGGCTCCAAGCTCCGGACCGCCCTTTGTCCCTTTTCCTCCATGGTTATTCTGGCACCTCGTGGCATGGCTACCTCCATATCGCGTTAGATTCCTTTAAAGCCACCACAGTATAGCATCCCGATCATACCCCGCATTTTGCCGCCCGAAATTTCATGCCCAGGTCGATCGATCTTTCGGATGGGGCCCCTCGGTCGGCCCAGCTTCCCGGACCTTTTCTCAGATACCGTACAAGTTGTCCCGGTTTGAGCCGCGGTAACCGGGGCATGTCCCGGTGCGGAGTGGAAACGAAAAAAGGCCCAGTGAATGAAATCACTGGACCTTTTCCCCAGAAATATAACTGGCGCTTAACCGCGGAGAATCCTTTACACATATCCGTCGGTGGGAACGATTGCAGGTGGTGTCGATGCGCATGCTCTCTACTGACCATGCCACCCGTTGCACTCCGTTTACTCCCCCTTTTTGAAGCGGTTTAAACGCGCATGGCGGATGTGATTATTTTAGGCCAATCGGCTTGATCTCCTTAAGCGCCAGTTATGAGCTCCAAAGTACGGTAGAGGTTGGTGAGACCACGCTCTTTTGTGAAGCATCTCCCCGGAAAACGCTTTAGGTAATTCCTTTTACTTCAGGGAATTGCACACCGCGTCTGAAACCTGGGAAATTGTAAGTGTGGAATAATCAGGGTACCTCATGCTGCCTCTGTACCTATACTCCAGAGCTATTTCAAAGACCTCTTTGCTATGATTTTAGTCTACGCTCGCCCCTAAAAAGAGTCAACAACTTGAATGGGCGACGCTTCCGTATAAGATTAGATGCCGCTAAAGCTGTTCGGGGTTCATCTGATGCCAGAATGGCGGCTGTTGAAATCGGGCTGTGACTGTCAGGCCAGCCCCGTTGTCTGCCGATTGCTGTATGTTACCATTTGCACCTTGGAGGAGGTATGACTGTCGACCCGAAAAGAGCGATGGAGGCCAGGAAGGAGCGGATGTTGAGCGAGCACCTTGCCGCGCGGGGGATTCGCGACGCGGCCGTAATGCAGGCGATGCGGGAGGTTCCCAGAGAAGCCTTTCTCCCCTTGGGGATGGAACTTTTTGCCTACGACGACGGTCCGCTCCCCATAGCGGAGGGGCAGACCATCTCGCAGCCCTACATCGTCGCCTACATGATTGAGGCGCTCGAGTTGCTGGGCAGGGAGCGGGTGCTCGAGATCGGCACCGGTTCAGGCTATGCCGCGGCGGTTCTTAGCCGTTGCGCCGCCCAGGTCTACACGGTGGAGCGCATCCCCTCCCTGGCCGCGGGGGCGCGGGCGAGGCTCAAAGAGCTTGGCTACGGCAACGTCACCGTCCATCTCGGAGACGGCACACGGGGGTGGCTGGAACACGCGCCCTACGACGCCATTGTGGTGACTGCGGGGGCGCCCGAGGTGCCGCGCGAGTTGCTGGACCAGCTGGCGCCCTTGGGGAGACTGGTGATACCGGTCGGCCCCACCCAGCACCTGCAGGAGCTGGTGCTGGTGCGCCGGACGCGTGACGGGCATTTCCGCCATGAGCAGCTCTGCCCGGTTCGCTTCGTGCCGCTGATCGGCGAGCACGGCTGGTGAGCTAGGCGGGGAGGGGGCCTGCTGCCGGCAGCTGGTGCATGGTGTCGAGCAGGTCCTTCTCGCTCACGGCGCTGTAGCGCGACACGAGCCGCATCAACTGCTCCGATAGCGGGGCCGGGATGTTGACCTCTTCGCGGGTCGCCGGGTGCACCAGGGTCGTCTTGAAGGAATGCAGGGCGTGCCCGGTGAAGCCGGTCAGAGCCCTCCCGCCGTAGCGTTTGTCCCCCAGGATCGGGTGACCGATCATTTTGAAATGCTGCCTGATCTGATGCATGCGACCCGTGATCGGGTAGACCGCCAATAGCGAAACCCCGCCCCCATGAAAGAGCCTCAGGTAACTTGTCTGCGATTCCTTTCCGTCCAACGGCGCATCGATCACACCCTGCTTCTGGAGCTTTCCTTCCACCAGCGCCAAGTAGAGCTTGCCCAGTCCCTCTTCCTGGACCATCTTGCCGAACATCCCCGCGGCCACAGCGCTCTTGGCGAGGATGATGGCTCCCGAAGTCCCCTTGTCCAAGCGGTTCACCGGCCGGAGCCTGCCGACGCCGTCGCGCTTTTGCAGCAGCGCCTCGGCGAGGTCCACCAAGTTCACCTCGTCCGGGTCCTCGGTCCGGTGCACCGACAGCCCCGGCGCCTTGTTGAGCGAGATGATCCAGCTGTCCTCGAAGAGTATGTCGAGCTCCGGGGTGAGCCGCGCCAGGAAGGCCGCGGTCTTGGAGCTCTCCTTCAACGTGACCTGGTCGGCGAACCTGAGTAGCTGAGCCGCTTCGACGGGGGAGCCGTTCACCTTGACGTGTCCGGAGCTGATCAGCTTTTTGAGGTAGGAAAATTGGGCGGTCGGCAGCAGGTTGCGCATGAAGCTGTCCATGCGCCTGCAGTGGTCTTTGGCGTCTATCTGGTAGGTTAACATGCGGCGGAGTATACCCTCATGAGCAACAAGGCGCAAGGGAATCCCCGTGCGCCTACCGGCTTTGGGGCACCCGCTTCCAGAGGGAGGCTTCAAGCCCGGGCGAGCCGCTGCTGCAAAAACGCCGCGGGCGGAAAACAAAAGGGCGCCCCCCGTCTGGAGGCGCCCCTTTTGTCAGCTATGAATGGAACCCGATTACTTCTTGATGTTGTAGAAGACCTCGTGCCCGCGGAACTGCGCAACATCGTCCAGCTCGTCCTCGATCCTGAGGAGCTGGTTGTACTTGCAGACGCGGTCGGTGCGGCAGAGCGAACCGGTCTTGATCTGGCCCGCGTTAACCGCCACTGCCAGGTCGGCAAGGGTGGTGTCCTCGGTCTCGCCGGAGCGGTGCGAGATGACGCAGGTGTAGCCGGCGCGCTTGGCCATCTCGATGGCGTCGAGGGTCTCGGTCAGGGTGCCGATCTGGTTCAGCTTGATCAGGATGGAGTTGGCGATCCCTTTCTTGATCCCTTCCTTGAGGATGGAGGGGTTGGTGACGAACAGGTCGTCGCCCACGATCTGGATGCGTTTGCCGAGGCGGTCGGTGAGCTTTTTCCAGCCGTCCCAGTCGTTTTCGGCCATGCCGTCTTCGATGGAGACGATGGGGTACTTGTTGACGAGGTTCTCGTAGAAGTCGACCAGCTGGTCCGCGGTCTTCTTGGACTCCGCCTCGTTCTCGAGGGTGTAGACGCCGTTTTCGAAGAGTTCGGAAGACGCGACGTCGAGCGCCAAAAGTACTTCTTCGCCCGGCTTGTAGCCGGCCTTGACGATGGCTTCCATGATGACTTCCAGCGCTTCCTCATTGGACTTGAGGTTCGGCGCGAAGCCCCCTTCGTCGCCGACCGCCGTGTTGTACCCTTTGCCCTTGAGGACGCTCTTCAGCGCGTGAAAAATCTCCGCGCCCATCCTGAGAGCTTCCTTGAAGTTGGCGGCGCCGGCGGGCATGATCATGAATTCCTGGATGTCGACGTTGTTGTCGGCGTGGGCCCCGCCGTTGATGATGTTCATCATGGGCAGCGGCAGCTCTTTTGCGTTGCATCCGCCGATGTACTGGTACAGCGGCACTCCGACTTCTTCCGCTGCGGCCTTGGCTACGGCCAGGGAAACGCCGAGGATGGCGTTGGCGCCCAGGCGGCTCTTGAATTCGGTGCCGTCGAGCTCCAGCATCTTCTTGTCGATCCCAACCTGGTCGGTCGCATCCATGCCGGTGATCTCGTCGGCGATGATGTCGTTAACGTTGGAGACAGCCTGTTCCACGCCTTTGCCGAGGTAGCGCCCCTTGTCGCCGTCACGCAGCTCCAGTGCTTCGCGCTCGCCGGTCGATGCGCCGGACGGAACCGCAGCCCTTCCCATAACGCCGGAATCCAGGAATACCTCTACTTCAAGCGTAGGATTCCCCCTGGAATCAAGGATCTCTCTGGCATAAACGTCGGTTATCTGGCTCATCTGTTCCCCCTAGGTTGAATTAAATTACGAAGAGACTACGACGCCCCCTCTTAATTGAGTTCCGTTATATAACATTTCTGCACCTAAATGGAAGGGACTTTTGTAAAATTTTGCTAACTTGCTGTCAGAGCTGCTGTTCCCAAGGTTTTTGGTTTAGATTGACAGTAATCCGGCATTAGATATATATTGTCCCCTTGCGTGCCAACCTGCAGCCTCTGTCCTCATGACACGGGAACTATAGATATAATGCCCACCGAAAGCGGCGACAAAAAACAGAAGAGCTCACTCATCCGGCTCTGTGACAGCTGGTTGGAAGCAGTTGCCCAAGGCTTCTCCTGTGACAAGTATGAAAAGCGCAGCCGCTTTATCATGCTCTTCCTCACAGCTTTATTCCTCACCCTGCTCATCATCCCGAGTCCGCAGTTCCTCACGGTCAACTACCGCGAAGGCGACATCGCTACTTCGGATATCCGCGCCACCCAGGATTACCTCATCGAGGATCTCCTGCTCACCGAGAAAAAGCGCGCCGAGGCCGAGGCCGTGGCCCCGTTTATCTACAGTCTCGCCCAAAACGGAAACATAGACCTGGTGCGCCGCTTCGAGGAGGCGCTGGAACTCATGCGCGACTCCGGGCAGGGGGAGGCGCGCCGCAACGCCATCGCCGGCGTCCTGGGGGTCGACATCTCGACACAGGAGTTCGGGGCGCTGTCGCGGATCAGGCAGGAGCGGGCCTTTCTCTCCGATCTGGGAAGGCAGCTCGCCCCCGTTTACCGTCATCGCATCGTCGCCGACCGCTCCAATTTCGCCGCCGATCTGCGCCACGGCATCGTGGTCCTGGACGAGACCACAAGGCAGGAAGTGGCGGGTGGGGACTACTCCTCCAGCATCGACCTCCCAGCGGCCAGGCGCGCCTTTCGCGGCGTCTACCTGACCCAGGGCGCCTCGGCGCATGACCTCGAGATTCTCAAGGGGGTGGCGCAGCGGATGATCGCCCCCAACCTGAGCTTCGACCGCAACTTAACCGACGACAAGAAAAGCGAGGCGCGCGCCGCGGTGCGCCCGGTCCTTTTCAAGATGAAGCGCGGCGAGATGATCGTCCGGGTCGGGGAGCGGGTCACCTCCGAACAGGCGATGAAGCTGGAGAAGATCTACAAGGCGAAGAACCGCGCCCCGGTCCTCACCGGGCTCGGCATCTTCGGGCTGGTCGTCGTGCTCTGCTACGTCCCGTTTCGCTTCGGCCGCAAGAACATCCGCAAGTTCAGCCCGAGCAACAAGGACATCCTGCTTTTGTCGCTCTTGACGGTGGGGAACTTCGCGGTGCTGAAGCTGGTCTCCGCCGTTTCCACCGCCATGGGGGGACTCTTCCCCAGCATCGACACCGCGAGCTACTTCTACGTCTTCCCCTTTGCCGCCAGCGCCATCATCGTCAGGATCATCCTCAACTCCGAGGTAGCGCTGGTTTACTGCGCCGTCACCGCCCCCCTCACCGGCATCATGCTGAACAACTCGCTGCTGGTGGTGATCTACGCCCTCTTGGGGGGGATCGTGGGAGCCCACGGCGTGCGCCAGTGCAAGGAGCGCGGGACCATCTACAGCGCCGGTTTCAAGGTGAGCGTGGTCAACATGGCGCTAGCCGTCTGCTTCTACGTCTACAGCGACAGCCATTTCTCGCTGCAGACCGTTTACTGCGTAGCCTTCGCCCTTCTGGGGGGCCTCATCAACGCGGTCTTCGCCTCGGGAACCATCCCGCTCATCGAGGCGCTCTTCCAGTACACGACGGACGTGAAGCTCCTCGAACTCGCCAACCTCAATTCGCCGCTTTTGCGCGAGCTGATGATCCGCGCCCCCGGGACCTACCACCATAGCGTGCTCGTGGGGAACATGGTGGAGGCGGGAGCCGAGGCGATCAACGCGAACCCGCTCCTGGCCCGCGTAGCCGCCTACTACCACGACGTCGGCAAGCTCAAGAAGCCGCAGTACTTCATCGAGAACATCCGCGACGGCGAGAACCGCCACGACAAGCTCTCACCGAGCATGAGCGCGCTGATCCTCATCTCGCACATGAAGGAAGGGGTGGAACTCGCCAAGGAGCACCGGGTAGGGCAGCCGATCATCGAGATCATCCGCCAGTCCCACGGCACCTCCCTGATCAGCTACTTCTACCTGAAGGCGAAGGGACTGGAGACCCCGGGCGCGCCGCCGGTTGAGGAGCGGGACTTCCGCTACCCCGGCCCCAAGCCGCAGACCAGGGAAGCCGGCCTCGTGCTCCTGGCGGACTGCGTAGAGGCCGCCTCGCGCACCCTCACCGACCCGACCCCCGCCAGGATCCAGGGGATGGTGCAGAAGATCATCAACAACATCTTCATCGACGGGCAGCTCGACGAGTGCGAACTGACGCTCAAGAACCTGCACGAGATAGCGAAGAGTTTCAACCAGATACTTGCCGGGATCTACCACCAGCGCATAGACTACCCGGAGCCGGCCTACAAGGAGAAGAACATTGTCAAGAAGTGCCCAGAGGATTGCGATAGCGAACCGCCAAAGGCGGATCCCGGTCGGGACGACGGCGTTGCGAAAGGTGGCGCAGAGGATCTTAGACGCCTTGGGATGTCCTGAGGCCGAACTCTCCATCAGCATCGTCGGCGACCGCGCCATCAGGGTCATCAACCGCGATTACCTGGGGCGGGACAAGGCAACCAACGTGATTTCGTTCGCCATGCAGGAAGGGGAGTTCGGTGCAGTAAACCCGGAACTGCTGGGGGACGTGGTGATCTCGGTGGACACCGCAGCGCGCGAGGCGGAGGAGGCGGGGGAAACCTTCCTAAGCCGCCTCTACTTCCTGCTTATGCACGGCATCCTGCACATCACCGGCTACGATCACGAAAGAAGCGGCGAGGCTGAGGCGGCCCGCATGGAGGCGAAGGAACGCGAGATCTTCGCCCTCTTGGTCGGGGAAGGTCTTGTCTAGCGTCCGCAGGGGGAAGCGATGAAGCCCACGAGCTTCGTCGAATCGGTGAACTGCGCCATAGAGGGAATCCTCTACACGGCGCGGACGCAAAAGCACATGCGGCACCATTTTCTGGCCGCGTTGGTGGTGCTGGTCGCCGCCCTCCTCTTGCGGGTCACCCTGCTGGAGTTCATGCTGCTGGCGCTCGCCATCAGCTTCGTGCTTTTTGCCGAGCTTTTGAACACCGCCATCGAGGTGGTGGTGGACATGATCTCCCCGGAGTTCAACCCCATGGCCAAGCTTGCCAAGGACGTAGCGGCGGGCGCGGTTCTCGTGGCTGCCTTCGGGACGGCGATCATGGGATACCTGGTGCTGTCGAAGTACATTTTCCCGGTGGAAAAGAGGTTGCTTGCCATGGTCGGAACCGGTTCGGAGCTGGGGATCCTTGTCTCCGTGATCCTGGTGCTCATCGCCGTCATCATACTGAAGGGGGTGACCGGCAGCGGCACGCCGCTCAAGGGGGGAGTCCCCAGCGGCCACTCGGCGGTCGCCTTCTCCATCGCCACCTCGGTCACCCTGCAGACCCAGGACCCGCTCATCGCGCTTTTGTGCCTGATACTCGCCCTCATGGTGAGCCACTCAAGGCTTTTGCTGAAGATCCACACGGTGCGGGAACTCGTGTACGGCGCGCTCACCGGCATCTCGATCACCGTGGCGGTGAACCTGCTATTCAACGCCTTCGCCTGAGAGGGAAGATCAAACGGTTAACGCAACAACGGAGGAGAAACGTCCTTGGAAGAGGATAACGGAAGCAAGGGGCAGGGCTTGATCGAGTCCCTCACCAGGCTCTTGTACGGCAAGAAGCGGGTCACCGAGGCCGAGATCCAGGAGATGATGGACGCCGGCGAGGAAGAAGGGGTCATCAACCAGGAGGAGAACGCGATGATCCGTTCCATCCTGGGCCTGGGTGACTCCATGGTGCGCGAGATCATGCTGCCGCGCATGGAGATGTCCTGCGTCTCCATCGAGGACGAGGTGAGCGAGGTGCTGAAATCCATCATCGCCTCCGGCCATTCCCGCCTCCCTGTCTACGAAGGAACCATCGACAACGTGATCGGCCTCATCTACGCCAAGGACCTGCTGAGGTACTGGGGGGAGCCGGACCACGCGATTGAGCTTAGAAAGCTGATCCGCCCGCCGTTTTTCATCCCCGAGACCAAGAACCTGGAGGAGTTGCTGCACGACTTCAAGAAGCGGCGGGTGCACATGGCTGTCGTCATCGACGAGTACGGCGGCACGGCCGGGCTCGTCACCATCGAGGACCTCTTGGAGCAGATCGTGGGGGACATCCAGGACGAGTACGACCTGGAGACCGAGCGGCTGTCGGTGCAAGCGGACAACTCCATCGTGGCCGACGGCAGGCTCCCCATCGAGGAGCTGCAGGAGCATTTCGACGTGGTGGTGGAGAAGGACAAGTTCGAGACGGTGGGGGGGCTCATTTTCCATCTCACCGGGCGCATCCCCGCCGCCGGAGAGGTGATCGAGAGCGACGACCTGGTCTTGACCGTGCTGGAGGCTGACGACAGGCGCATCGCCAAGGTGCATATCGCCAGGCGCGAGGCGCGGCCGCAGGACAAGGAGTCCGAGGCGCCGTGAGAAAAAGCAAGATGAACCTTGGGAGGTCTGCTGCGGGGCGCTACCTGCTGGCGCTTCTTTCCGGGGGGATGCTGGCGCTGGCATTCCCGGAGCCGGGCATCTCGGCTTTGGCCTGGATCGCTTTCGTGCCGCTGTTTCTGGCCGCAGCCGGCGCTTCACCGGGGGAGGGCTTCAGGCTCGGTTTCACCGCCGGTTGCGCCGCCTATGCCGGCATCCTTTACTGGCTGAACATAGTGATGACTACCTACGGGAAGCTCCCCCTGGCCGCGAGCGTCGCCCTTTACCTGGCGCTGGCAGGCTACCTGGCGCTCTACCCCGGGATCGTCGTCTGGCTTACGCGGCGCTGCGAGTCGAAGCGGATAGGGCTGATGCTCTCGTTCCCTTTTTTGTGGGTGGCGGGGGAGCTCGTCCGCTCCTATCTTCTCACCGGTTTCCCCTGGGCCAACCTCGGCTATTCGCAGTACCGGACCCTGCCGTTGATCCAGATCAGCGACCTCACCGGGGTTTACGGGGTCAGTTTCCTGGTCGCCTTCGCCAACGTGGTTTTCTACCGGATCTGGGTATCCATGCGCCACAGGGAGCGCTATCCGGTGACGGGCCTGTTGGCGCTGCTGGTGCTGATCGCAGCCACCATGGGGTATGGCGTCATCGCGCTCAGCCGCCCGGAGAAGGGGGAGCTGCAGCGGGTCCTCATGGTGCAGGGGAACATCCGTCAGGAACAGAAGTGGGACCCCGCCTTCCAGCAATCGACCGTGGCGACCTACGAGCGGCTCACCCGCAAGGGTGCGCAAAGCCCCGGCACCCTGGTGGTCTGGCCCGAGAGCGCGCTTCCCTTCTTCCTGCAGTCGGAGCCTCGCTACGCCGCGCGGGTTAAGGCCCTGGCGGCGGAGCTGAAAAGCTACCTGCTGACCGGGAGCCCCGCCTACGACCAGGAGGGAGAAAAGGTGCGCTACCTGAACAGCGCGTTTCTGATCTCCCCGGCCGGCGTGGTTGCCGGAAGAAGCGACAAGCTGCACCTGGTTCCCTTCGGCGAGTACGTGCCGCTGGCGTCCCTGCTCCCCTTCGTGAACAAGCTGGTGGAGGGGATCGGCGACTTCTCCCCCGGAAAGGGGGCGACACCGCTTAAGACCGGCAACGGGAAGATCGGGGTCCTGGTCTGCTTCGAGGGGATCTTCCCTGAGGTGGCGCGCGCCTACGTGGAAAACGGGGCGACCATGCTGGTGAACATCACCAACGACGCCTGGTTCGGGCGCTCTTCCGCTCCCTATCAGCATCTCTCCATGACGGTGTTCCGGGCCGTCGAGAACCGGGTTCCGCTGGTGCGCGCGGCGAACACCGGGATCTCCTCGGTGATAGACAGCAAGGGTCACATCCGGGGCATGACCCCGCTCTTCGAGGAGGCGACCCTTTCCGGGGAGGTGAGGATGGGGACCGGCGGCACCTTTTACAGCCGCTACGGCGACATCTTTGCGCTCCTTTGCCTGGGGACCGGCATCGCGCTCGGCGCGGCCTGCTTCAGAAAGAAACGCTTTTAGCTGCAGCGCCACCTGTAGAAGCGGCACCAGCCGCTGCAACCAAACGCACTCCCCTTGGGGGATTAAAGAGAGATAAGGAGAATCAGATGTTCAGAGAAGAAATTGCCAAGGTAGAAGAACTCACCGAGCGTATTGACAAGCTCCGGGGGTCTCTTTGAAGTAGATGACAAGAAGGAGCGGATGCAGGAACTCGAGGAGCTGACCTCCCGCCCGGATTTCTGGAACGATGCGGAAAACGCCCAGAAGGTGCTCAGGTCCAGGACCGCGATGGAAAAGGACGTCACCACCTGGGAGAGCCTCGACAAACAGGCGCGGGACATAAAGGAGCTGATCGAGCTGGGGAGCGAGGAGCAGGACGAGGCGACCCTGGCCGAGGTAGCCGCCATGAACGCGCAGCTGGAGACCGGGGTGTCCCAGGCGGAATTCCGCAGGATGCTTTCCGGCCCCCACGACGCCTCGGGGGCCTTCGTCTCCATCAACTCCGGGGCGGGGGGGACCGAGTCCCAGGACTGGGCCGAGATGTTGTTGCGGATGTACCTGCGCTACTGCGAGAAGAAGGGGTGGAAGACCGAGATCACCGATTACCAGGAAGGCGACGGCGCCGGGGTAAAGGGGGTCACCTTCGCGGTCACCGGCGAATTCGCCTACGGCTATTTGAAGGCCGAGGCGGGAATCCACCGGCTGGTGCGCATCTCCCCCTTCGACAGCTCCGCCCGGCGCCACACCTCGTTCGCCTCGGCTTTCGTCTTCCCGGTAATCGAGGAGGAAGACATCGAGATCAAGATCGCCGAGAGCGACCTGCGCATCGACACCTACCGTTCCAGCGGCGCCGGCGGGCAGCACGTCAACACCACCGACTCCGCCATCAGGATCACCCACATCCCCACCGGGACCGTGGTCGCCTGCCAGAGCGAGCGGAGCCAGCACATGAACAAGGCCACCGCCATGAAGGTGCTGCGCTCGAAGCTCTACGAGATGGAGCTGCGCGAGCGGGAAGCAAAGGCGTCGGACATAGCGGGTGAGAAGAAGGAAATCGGCTGGGGGAGCCAGATCCGCTCCTACGTGCTGCACCCGTACAAGATGGTGAAGGACCTGCGCACCGGTGTGGAGAGCGGCAACCCGGACGCCGTCCTCGACGGTTCCCTCGACGACTTCGTGGTCCCGTACCTTATGGGAGTGCGCCGGGAGACCAAGGATATTTAGGGTAAGGATTCATCCAATGTTCAAAAAAATTCACGTACTGGCCATCTGCCTGATGCTCCTGGCGCCGGCTGCCACCGGATGCGCCGCCCAGCGCGCAGGACTTTCCAGCGTAGGCTATGCCATCCAGGTCGGGGCCTTCTCCGACGTCAAAAACGCCGAGCGCGTCACCCGCAAGCTGCAGGAGCAGGGGATCGAGGCTTTCTACTTCAAGAAGGAGAACGGCATCTACGCCGTGCGCTTCGGCGACTTCCCCCGCCGCGAGGACGCGAGGAAGGTGGCCCAGAAGCTGGTGAAGGACCGGGTGGTAACCTCGTATTTCATCGCCACGCCGCAGGCCGAGCGGACCCCGGCGGTCCGCGAGCCCTCGCTGCACAAGACACCCTCTCCCTCCATCGCCAAGCCGCCGGCGCTGCCTAGAAAAACCGAGGAATCCGTGGCCAAGCGCGACAGAAGCGACATGGGGGGGATCGCCGCCCGCACTGCCGAGCGCTTCGTCGGGATCCCGTACCGTTGGGGCGGGGATACCGTCGTCGACGGCATGGACTGCAGCGGCTTCGTGCGCGCCGTCTACAACCTGTGCGGCGTCAACATCCCCCGTACTTCACGGGAGCAGTACCGCGTGGGGGACGTGGTGGGGCGGGATGAGTTGAAGGACGGCGACCTGGTATTTTTCGGCGGCTCCCCCGAGGAGATCAACCATGTGGGGATCTTCGTCGGCAACGGCCGTTTCGTCCACGCCCCGCGCAGGGGTGACGACATCAAGGTGAGTTCCATGGACGAGTCGTACTTCCAGAAGCGATTTATCGGCGCTAAAAGGTATTTTTAAGGAAAAGCCGCGTCATGCCGATAGGTTAATCGTAAGCCGCGCCGCTTGCGTCCGAACCTTGCGTTTCGGACAGAGAGTGGCGCGCAAAACCGGGCGCGGCGCCAAGAACATAGAAGGTAGAAAAGAAGCTAAGACAGGAGCAGTTATGGCATTTATCAAACCGTTCAAAGCGGTACGCCCGAAGAAGGAGCTGGCCGAGAAAGTGGCCGCTCTCCCCTATGACGTCATGAACACCGAAGAGGCCATCGCGATGGCCGCCGGGAACCCGATGAGCTTTCTGCACATCTCCCGCCCCGAGATCGACCTGCCGCAGGGGACCGATGTCCACTCCGAAGGGGTCTACGTCAAGGGACATGAAAACCTGAAGGGTTTCCTGGCGCAGGGTGTGCTGGTTCAGGACGAAAGCGAGCAGTATTACGTCTACCGCCAGAAGATGGGGGGGATCACCCAGACCGGCTTGGTCGTCTGCGCCGGGGTGGATGACTATCAAAGCGGCACCATCAAGAAGCACGAGCTGACCCGCGCCGACAAGGAAGAGGACCGGGTGAAGCATATCGACGTTTTGAACGCCAACGACGAGCCGGTCTTTTACACCTACCGCAACAACCCCGGCATCACCCGGACCATTGAAGAGGTCACCAAGGGGGAGCCGGTCTACGATTTCACCACCGACGACGGCGTCTCCCATGCCCTTTGGACCATCGCCGACCGCGCCCTCATCGACTCCCTGACCAGCAGCTTCGCGGCCATCCCGACCCTCTACGTCGCCGACGGCCACCACCGGAGCGCCGCGGCGAGCCGGGTGCGCGACCTCAGGAAGAACGCCAACGATAAGCACACCGGCAGCGAAGAGTACAACTACTTCCTCACCGTGATCTTCCCGGACAACGAGATGACCATCATGCCCTACAACCGCGTGTTGAAGGATCTCAACGGGCGGAGCGTGGCCGAGTACATGGCCCGGGTCGCGGAGCGCTTCGAGGTTACCCCGGTCTGCGGCCCGGTGAAGCCGGGCGAGCGGCACCAGTTCGGCATGTTCCTGGCCGGGAAGTGGTACGAACTCGTTCCCCGCGAGGAGTCCTTTTCCGAGACGGACCCGGTGGCGTCGATGGACGTCTCCATCCTCCAGGACAACCTGCTCAACCCGGTCCTCGGGGTGCGCAACCCGCGCACCGACCAGCGCATCCATTTCGTGGGGGGGATCCGCGGGGTTGAGGAGCTGGAGAGGGTGGTGAATTCCGGAGAATACGAGGTCGCCTTCTCGCTCTTCCCGACCTCCATCGAGGAGCTTATGTCGCTGGCCGACGTGGACAAGATCATGCCGCCCAAGTCGACCTGGTTCGAACCCAAACTCAGAAGCGGTCTGTTCATCCACATGCTCGACTAGAAAAACTGCTGTTCTCACCGACAAGAAGAACAAGACACAGACGGAGGAAGTAGATGCGCAACGTAGAGAAGTTCATCGTCGTTTTGCTGCTCCTGGCTGCAGTAGCCATTCCCGCATGTTCCCAGAAAGAGGCGAAGCCGGTGACGGAAAAGGCCGCCGAGAGCAAGGCCCCCGCCGGCGCGACGGTGACTGCTTCCGGGCTCTCCTATACCGATATCGTTAAAGGTACCGGCGCCGCTCCCACCTCCGGGAAGATGGTGACCGTGCATTACACGGGCGTCTTGGAAAACGGCACCAAGTTCGACAGCTCCGTCGATCGCGGCCAGCCCTTCAGCTTCCGCATCGGTGCGGGCGAGGTGATCCCCGGGTGGGACGAAGGTGTCATCTCCATGAAGGTCGGCGGCAAAAGAAAGCTGGTCATCCCGCCGCAGCTTGGTTACGGCGCGTCAGGGGCCGGCGGGGTGATTCCCCCGAACGCCACGTTGATCTTCGATGTGGAACTGCTGGACGTAGGGAAGTAGAGCTTTTACGGCTCTTGCAATGACCTTTCGGTCCTGTAGATTTGTCATCTGTGTTTTTTGCCGGTGATCCTACAGGGTTTCATTGCGAGGTGCCGCATGCGCTTTTTGCCTTTTGCCCTTATCCTGCTCTCCCTGCCGCTTTGCGGACAGGCCCTGGCCGGACAGAAGAGTGTCACCTATTTCCTGGACGGCGCCCGGGTGGAGCAGGAGCTATCCGCCGCTAACGGCTATGTGGAACTCCCTCTCCCCGACAACTTCGCCCCGGGCTCGTTGCGGGTGAAGCCGGTGTCCGGCGGGGGGGTGCTCCGGGTGGAACTGGTGTCGGCGCAAAAGGAGCGGCGGCGTGCCGGGGAGATAGCGCGCCTGAAGGAGCGCAAGGCCGAATTGCAGGACCGCATGGCAGTCCTGGAAAGGCGCGAGGAGATCTTCAGCGCGGCGGCCAAGTCGCAAAGCGGCAAGGCGCCGAGAAAGACCAAGGCGAACCCCGATCCGCTTGGGTCCCTGCAGCAGGGAACGGACTTCGCGCTGAGCCAGATGGAGTCGGTGTACCGCAGTAAGCGCAAGTGCCGCAACAACCTCGAAGAGGTGGAACGGCAGCTCGCCGCGGCCGCCAAGGGAGTGGCCGCCGCAAGGATCTGGCTGGCCGGAGGCAAGGCGCGGGTCAGCTACCTTTTGCAGGACGAGCGCTGGACGCCCTGCTACGACCTTCGCGTCTCCGGAGAAGGTAGCGGGGAATTGCTGCTGCACGCGAAGCTCCCCCGGCGCGAAAAGGGGGTGCAGTACGCCGTCTCCCGGGGAACCGTTGCGGAAGCCGTAAAAGCGCAGACGGTACGGGGGGAATATCCCACGCTGTCGCGCTACGCGCTGCAAGCGGTGGTGGGGGCGGAAAAGGGATCGCCTCCCTCGCGCCTCTCCTTTACCGCCGTCGAGGCGGGGCTTCCGCCGGGTGAGGGGTACCTGTTCTGGCAGGGCGAATATCTCGGCGGCGGGAGGTTCACAGGTGGCGGAGCCACGGAATTCTCCTTAGCCAAGTGACTGTACCTGGGACGATCGGAGGGCGCGCGATTCCCGATCTGTCCTTGCCTTTGCATGATTAAGATGTTATAAGGAAGCGGTTTTTGTGATGAATTGACTACAATCCCAGTGAGAAGGAGGAGATATGCCCGTAACGTCTTCAGATTTCGTCAAAGCCCTCGAAGTAGGCCGTCCCCCCAACGTCGCGAAGCTTTTCCCCAATTCCAAGGCTTTGCTGGTCAGCGGCAAGGTGATCGATCGCGCCATGAACGCCAAGGGGCACGCGCTCGCACTGGCAGCCAACGGCAGGAATCACTTCGTCATCCGCGGCGTACTGGCTGCGGCACAAAGGGCCAACGCCGCCGTCCTCATCGAGATTGCCAAGTCCGAGGGGGGCCAGAAAGCGTATTGCCCCGTGAACTACTGGAACATGGCCCGCCAGGTCGACGCCGTCGCCAACGAACTCGGCATCACCATTCCGGTCGCCATCCATGCCGACCACTACGGCATCAAGGGTGAGGGGGACATCAAGTCGGCGAAGGTCGAGATCCCCAGCATGTTCGACGCCGGCATCACCTCCATCGCCATCGACGCCTCCCACCTCCCCGACGAAGAGAACCTCCTGGCGAACCTGGAGCTGAACCAGTTCATCCCGGCCTGGGCCGGCCTTGAGACCGAGGTAGGCGAGATCAAGGGTAAAGAGGGGCTTTCCACCGTGCCCGAAGCGCTTTTCCTGATCAAGGGACTGAACGCCCACGGCGTCTTCCCGGACTGGATCGCCCTCAATAACGGCACCACCCACGGGATCGAGGCGTCCGACGCCGGCATCCAGGTGGAACTGACCGCCGAAATCCACGAGGCCATCAAGCAGTACGGCGTGAACGGCGCCCAGCACGGCACCTCCGGCAACAGCTACGACAGGCTGCGCCAGATCGCCCAGAAGACCCGCACCACCAAGGCCAACGTCGCCACGGCGCTGCAGTTCATCTCCTGGGGGCTCGAGGTCAACGACTACGGCAACGCCAAGCTCGACGCGAACGGCAACTTCATCAAGGTGAAGGGCGAGGGGATGACCGAGGAGCTTTGGACCGAAATGGTCGCCTTCGCCGATTCCAAGGGGTGGAAGAAGGGGGATTACAAAAACCTCAACCTCCCGTTCGAAAACAAGCTCCTGGCACAGCCCAAGGAGGCGCGTGACAGGATGGCCAAGCGGGTCGAGGATTTTGCCTACAAGCTCATCACCGAGGTATTCAACTCCGGCGATACCGCGCCGCTTGCCGTCGATGCCATTTTGAAAGCCGGCTCTTACGACCTAGGCCCCAAGGGTAAGCGCGTCGAGGATCCGGCACAGTGGACCAAGGAAATGCTCCCGAAGCAGGCTGCCGGGCTTTCCAGGGATAAAGGACCTGCAGGCAACTTCGAAGACTAAAAAGCCGTAGTTGCAGCGAAGCGGAACACGAGGGGGGCGCCGCGCCCCCCTTTTTTGACTGGGTGTCCGAAAGGGGATCACGATGAAAGACAGACGCAATTTTTCTCGGGTCGAGTTCAGGGTTTCGGCGTTGCTGCAGGCAGAGGGTGTGGCGATAAAGGGCGAGGTTACGGACGTAAGTCTGCACGGTCTCTACATGGAGACCGATGAGCAGATACCGATGGGGAGTCCTGTGGAGATCACCATCTACCTTTCCGCGACCACCGAGCCCGTCGTCATCAACGTGAAAGGGACAGTGGCAAGGCTGGTGCCGGGGGGGATCGGGTGCGCCTTCGACAAGATGGACATCGAATCCTTCGCCCATCTCCGCAGCATCATCTCCTACCAGGGCGGGGACGAGTCCAAGGTCATGGCCGAGTTTTCCGAGTACATCGTCAGGAAGATGCATGATGAGTGACGCGGAGGTTCCGGGTCTGGAACCGCTGCGGGCTTGGTTTGCCTCGTATTGCGATTCCTTCCGCAGCGCGGACCCGGAACAGCAGCGCAACTTCGACCTCAAGGAAAAACATACCCGCAACGTCTGCCTCGCCGCCCGCCGCATCGCGCAGGGGGAGAGCCCGAGGTTCTGCACGCTGGCGGAGGTGGCCGCCGTTTGCCATGACCTGGGCCGCTTCCCCCAATTCAGGGACTACCACACCTTTAAAGACAGCGATTCCGTGAACCACGCCCATCTCTCGGCCCAAGTGGTTAAGCAGCGCGCCCTGCTCGATTTCCTCCCTCGTGAGGAGCGGGAAGCTGTGGAGATAGCGGTACGGCTGCATAACGCCTTCGAGGTCCCGGCCGGACTTCCCCCTGAAACGGAAAAACTGCTGCGTCTGCTGCGCGATGCCGACAAGCTCGACATCTGGCGCGTCTTCATCGAGTACTTCGAAACTCCGGAAGAGGAGCGCCCCTCCGCCGCCGGCCTCGGGTTTCCGGACCTGCCGGGGTGCTCTCCCGAAGTGATGGATGCGGTGAGAAAAGGGAAGATGGTGCACCTCTCCAGCCTGAGGAGCCTGAACGACTTCAAGCTCCTGCAGTTGTCATGGATCTACGACATCAACTTCGTCTCGACTCTCAGGCTTATCCGGGAGAGGGGCGTGCTGGAGCAGTTCGCCGCCATCCTCCCCGCTGACGAGGCGGTCGCCGACGTGCTGGCACAGGTGCGGGGATATCTGGAGCGGCGCCTGAAAGAGGGCGCCGGCGCGGCATAGCAACTACCTGAGTGTTCCCTTAAGGTGTCATCGAAAAAAAGGAGCAAAAAAATGAACAGATACCTCGGTCGAAGCGCAATCGTCATGGTTTTGCTGGCAATGGTGCTGCTTGTAGCGGAGCAGAACGCGGATGCCCGCGCTGGCGGCGGACGCTCCTTTGGGAGCAGAGGGAGCCGGAGCTATTCCCGCCCCGTCGCTCCGCCGTCCCAGTCGCCGTCACGTCAGTACGCACCGAGCCCCACCCCAAGTCCCATGACTCCCCCTTACCAGCAGCCCTCGCGCGGCTTCGGCGGCTTTGGCAGGAGCCTCTTGGGCGGGCTCGCCGGGGGCTTCCTGGGAGGGATGCTGTTCAGGTCTCTGGGCTTTGGCGGCGGCATGGGCATGGGGGGCGGCATCGGCCTCTTCGACATCCTGCTTCTGGCCGGCATCGCCTATCTCATCTACCGGATGGTCAAGAAAAAGCGTGAGCCCGAAACAGATGTCTACGGGCAGCGTCCCAACGTGATCGACATCGATCACTATCAGGTCAGCCAGGGAAGTGCGCAGTCCCTGGGATACCAGCAGGCACAGGACGAAGTCGAGGAGGGGCTTTCGCACATTCGTCAGATGGATCCTTCTTTTGACGAAGGCCGCTTCAACGACGCCGTCATGGACATGTTCTTCAAGATCCAGGGGGCCTGGATGAACCGCGACCTCTCCGGCGTCTCCGCTCTTTTCACCGATGAAATGCGGGCCGCCATGCAGGGTGACGTCGATCAACTGCTGCGGGATAAGAGGGTGAACCGGCTGGAGAACATCGCGGTGCGTAACGTGGAGATCTCGGAGGCGTGGCAGGAGAGCGGCAAGGACTTCATCACCGCTCTCATTTATGCCAACCTCCTCGACTACACGACCGACGACGCCACCGGGGCCGTCGTCTCAGGGAGCAAGGCCGACCCGGTCAAATTCGAGGAGTACTGGACCTTCACCAGGACGGTCGGCAACAACCCCTGGAAGCTGAGCGCGATCAACCAGAAGTAACCGCCCCGCCGGATATCGGTTTAAAGCCCCCTCTGAAGGGGACTGGCTCCGCAAGGTGCCGGTCCCCCTTCAGCGAGCTCGCAGCGCGGCTGCGCCCAAAGAAGTGGAGATTATTTGTGGAGCTGCATTACGCCAGGCTGCTGTTCACCTTTACCCTCTCGTCGGATCTTCCTGACCCCCACGCTTTTTTTGTCACCCGCGCCGAGTTCGAGAGCGCCTTCCGTAGTTCTCTTGCCTGCCGCAGGTCCGACTGCGCCGGCTGTCTTTCGGCGGCCCCCTGTCCCTTTCCCGCCACCTTCGGGCAGCAGATAGCCAAGGACCCGGAAGCGGTCCGGCGGCACCAGAAGCCGCCGCTTCCCTTCATCTTCCAGTTCCCTGTGCTACCTCCATCCCCTAACCGCGGCACGAACCATCAGCTGGCGCTACACCTGGTCGGTAGCGCGGTTCAGCATGTCTCCTCTTACCTTTGTGCGGTGCGGGTTCTCGTGGAATCCAGGAAAGGGCGTGTCTTGCGGGTGGAAGCGGAGGCTCCGGGAGGAGGGCGTACCCCGATTGACGCTGCCGGCGGCGTCCCGCTGCTCAGTTCCCAGGATCCGGTGCTGGCAGGACCGCTTTCGACGGAGACGGTGACCCTGCAGTTGCTCACCCCGCTGAAACTCGTCAATGAGGGAAGGCTGCTGAAGACCTTCACCTTTGCCCAATTCGCGCGGTCGCTGATGCGCCGCATCTCCTCGCTTGCTTATCATTACGAGGGGGCGGAGCCGTCCCTCGATTACCGCTGGCTGTCCCAGAGCAGCGAAGCCGTGGAAACCCTCGAGTACGGCTGCCGGCTGGTCTCGTGGAACGGCCGCCCGGCGGGGATCGCCGGAACCGCGGTATTTGGCGGCGATCTCGAGCCGTTTCACCTGCTCTTGCAACTTGGGATGGCCACCCATCTCGGCAAGGGGGCTTCATTTGGCTTTGGCTCTTACCGCGTAAAGAGTTGAGCCTTTTCCTGCCGCTTTAAGACCCCACTGCCGCACCGCAACGCGATTAGAACCCCTGCTAGAGCAGATTAATCTCTTGTAATGATAGTTATCTCAGCTAGAATTCGGTGGTATTTTAACGTTAGTACCACTACAGGAGCCTGTTCATGGGACAAGGCATCTGGAAACCCCTGATGATCGCCGCATTGTTCGTGCTGTTGGTCGACCTGTTCTACGGTGCCGTCGTGAAGCCGACGGCGGAGCGTGGCGCCGACATCAGCTACACCCGTTTCCGGGACGAGGTGGCAGCGAACAACGTGACCAAGGTCACGCTCAGGGGGAAGAACGTCAAAGGGCAGTTCCGCAATCAGGTCAAGGTTCCCGCGGCCACCGTCGATGAAAAGGGGGGGACCGTCAGCGTCTCCAACTTCACCACCACATTGCCGTCTATAGAAGATATGACCCTATTGCCCGAGCTTAACAGCAGACGGGTCGACGTCTCGGTCGTTTCCACGGAAGGGTCAACGATGGGAACCTTGTTCCTGTACCTCCTGCCGTGGCTCATCATCCTCGGGGTCTGGTGGTTGGTGATGCGGGGGATGAGAAAGCAGGGACCGACCGGGATGATGGGCGGGTTTGCCCGCTCCGGCGCCAAGGCATACACCTCCGAGCGTATCGAGGTGACCTTTACGGACGTGGCCGGTATGGAAGAGGCCAAGCAGGAACTGCGCGAGGTGGTGGAATACCTGAAAGAGCCTAAGAAGTTCCAGCAGGTAGGAGGAAAGGTACCCAAAGGGGTGCTGCTGGTCGGGCCTCCGGGAACCGGCAAGACGCTTTTGGCAAGGGCGGTGGCGGGGGAGGCTGGTGTACCCTTTTTCTCCATTTCCGCATCGGCCTTCATAGAGATGTTCGTCGGGGTGGGCGCGAGCCGGGTGCGGGATCTTTTCGCTACGGCAAGGAAATCGCTCCCCAGCATCATCTTCATTGACGAGCTGGATGCCGTCGGCAGGAGCCGTGGAGCTGGTTTCGGCGGTGGGCATGACGAGCGCGAACAGACTTTGAACCAGCTGCTCTCGGAGATGGACGGTTTCGATCCCCACACAGAGTTGGTCGTCATTTCTGCCACCAACAGGCCCGACGTCCTCGATCCTGCCCTGCTTCGTCCCGGGCGCTTTGACCGCACCGTGGTCATAGAGCGGCCGGACTGGCGTGACCGCGAGAAAATCTTGAGGGTTCATACCAAGAAGATCCCGCTGGCAGCCGATGTCGATCTGGGGGTCATCGCCAAGGGAACACCTGGGATGACCGGCGCGGACCTGGAGGGGCTGGTCAACGAGGCGGCGATTCTCACGGCAAGGGAGAACAAGCGCGTTGTCGGACTGGACGAGTTGGAACGGGCGAAGGACAAGCTCCTGATGGGGGGGGAGCGGCACATGGTGATCTCGGACGAGGAACGGCGGATCACCGCCTACCATGAGGCGGGGCACGCTCTGGTGGCGCGTCTTCTTCCCAGCACCGATCCGGTTCACAAAGTAACCATACTGCCGCGGGGGCGTGCTCTTGGGGTAACCCAGCAGTTGCCCGAGGACGATCGTTACCACTACCCGCGCGCCTATCTCGTCAATCGTCTGTGCGTGGCGCTGGGGGGTAGGGTCGCCGAGCGGATCGTCTTCAACGACGTGTCGTCGGGCGCCCAGAGCGATCTGAAGCATGTCACGGAACTGGCCGAAAAGATGGTATGTCAGTGGGGGATGAGCGAGAAGATAGGGCCGATGACCTTTTCCAGGGGAGAGGAGCATCCCTTTCTTGGCATGAAGTTGGCGGAAGAAAAGACCTTTTCCGAAGAGATGGCCTGGTTGATAGACCAGGAGATAGCATCGTTCATCAGGGCTGCCGAAGGGAAATCCGTGGAACTTTTGAGTGCCAATCGGAGCAAGCTAGACGCATTGGCGGCGGCGCTCCTGGAGGAAGAGACCCTTGACGGCCAGCGCGTCGATGAGATTTTGTCGGGAGCGTGAGTCAGGCCGTTCCACGAAGTCCTGGCAGTACATGAGGTCCACCAGGTTCACCAGGTCCACCAGGTCCACAAAGCCGGCCCCTTTCCCCAACTAGTAGATTATGATGTATCCCTTCCTAGTAGCGATCCCGGTAATTTCCAGCGTATCCTTGATCCTGAAGGTCTCTCCGTCCAAGGTGAAAACATAGCCGTCGCCGTCAGCTACGGCGAGTTCCATCAAAGCTTCAAAAGTTGCTGTCTTTATAGTTTCCATGGGCGGCACTATACCATTTGTTGCAGACCTCGTAAACCCTGACAGTGTTGCATTACAACTTATTTATGTCATAGTACTCACTGCTAAAATTCCGTATGACTTTCATTCCTTTTCAATGTTATCGAGGTGTACATGGTGAGACAGAGAAAGAGTGGGGTACTGTTGCACCCCAGCTCGTTGCCAGGAGCCGGAGGCATAGGTTCATTTGGCGAAGAAGCGCGGCGTTTCGTTGACTTTCTGCACAAGTCCGGTCAGTCTCTCTGGCAAATCCTTCCCCTTGGCCCTACCGCCTATGGAAACTCCCCATATTCCTGTTACTCGGCTTTTGCCGGTAACCCCCTTCTGGTCAACCTGGAAGCAGTCCAGGACGATGGGGATCTATTGCCCCAGGAAAATAAGCCCGATCTTTCCACCGACCGGATAGATTTTCCGACGGTCGAAGAGCACAAGCTGGGGCGCTTGAGGGGGGCGGCGGCGCGTTTTTTCGCGGAGGCGACGCAAAAGCGCAAAGAGGAGTTCTGGCAGTTCTGCGATGGCACCTTCTGGCTGCACGATTTCGCGCTCTTCATGGCGCTGAAGGAAGAGTTCAAGGGCGTTAGCTGGAAGGATTGGCCGGATACGCTGGCTAACCGGGAGCCTGCTGCACTTTCCTTCTGGAGCGAGAAATTAGGTACCGCCATCGGCGAGCAGAAGTACCAGCAGTGGCAGTTCGCTCGGCAATGGAAGAAGTTAAAGAGCTATGCGAACGTCCTCGGCATCTCGGTGGTCGGTGACCTGCCGATCTTCGTCGCCTACGATTCCGCGGATGTATGGGCAAATCCGCACCTTTTCCACCTGGATGAGAAGGGGGTCCCCATCGTAGTGGCAGGGGTGCCGCCGGATTACTTCAGCAAGACCGGGCAGCTCTGGGGGAATCCGCTCTATAACTGGGAACAGATGGCCCAGGAAGGGTACGGCTGGTGGATCGCCAGGCTGAGAAACGACCTTTGCCTCTACGACATGGTGCGCATCGATCACTTCCGCGGCTTCGAGGCTTTCTGGGAAGTGCCGATGTGGGAGAAGACCGCGATCAACGGCCGGTGGGTGAAAGGGCCGGGTGAGGCATTGTTCCATGCCTTGCGCAACGCGTTGGGAAATCTCCCCATCATCGCCGAGGACCTCGGCATCATTACGCCGGAGGTGGAAGCTCTCAGGGAACAATTCGGCTTCCCCGGCATGAAGATTCTGCAGTTCGCCTTCGGATCCGGCCCCGAAAATCCATATCTGCCGCACAACCATGTGCGCTCCTGCGTGGTCTATACCGGGACTCACGACAACGATACCACAGCAGGGTGGTTCGATACTCTGAAGACGAAGGAGCAAAAGAACGTGCTGGCTTATTTTGATCGGGACGGAGGCGACATCGTCTGGCAGATGGTGAAATGCGCCCTCGCCTCAGTTGCCGACTATGCCATCATCCCCATGCAGGACCTGCTGGAACTGCCCAGCACCGGCCGGATGAACGTTCCGGGTGTCGCCGGAGGCAACTGGAGCTGGCGATGCCCCGCCGACGCCTTTTCCGGAAGGCTTGCCGCCAAACTCGCACGGGCTACCGAACTTTACGGCAGGTTGCCAGACTAATTTGCTGGAGATGCGGTAGTGAAATTTGTTGACAGCGCGGCTGCAGTTTTTGTATAGAGAATACACCACGTATTCTTTATCAAAGAGCTTCAGAAAAGGACGGGAGAGAACCTATGTCAGAGAATTCATTCGGATTCGATACCCTCGCACTTCATGCCGGCCAGACTGTAGATCCTGCTACCCTGTCCCGTGCGGTTCCCATTTACCAGACATCCTCATATGTCTTCAAGAACTCCGAACACGCCGCCAACCTTTTCGGGCTCAAAGAGTTCGGCAATATCTACACCCGTCTGATGAACCCCACCACCGACGTCCTTGAGAAGAGGGTGGCGGAATTGGATGGCGGTGTTGCAGCCCTCGCAGTGGCTTCCGGTCAGGCAGCCACGACCTATGCAGTGTTGAACATCGCCAGCGCCGGGCAGAACATCATATCCACCAGCTATCTCTATGGCGGTACCTACAACCTGTTCCACTACACTCTGCCGAAACTGGGCATCACCGTGAAGTTCGTCGACTCCTCCGACCCGGAGAACATCCGCAAAGCCATCGATGAGAACACTCGTTTGGTGTACAGCGAGGCCATAGGCAACCCCAAGAATAACGTTGACGACTTCGAGGCCATCGCCAAGGTCGCACACGATGCGGGCATCCCCTATATCGTAGACAACACCGCGGCTACGCCGTTCGTATTCAAACCTCTCGAGCATGGCGCCGATATCGTCGTTTACTCGCTGACCAAATTCCTGGGAGGCCACGGTACCAGCATCGGCGGTTGCGTAGTCGACGGCGGCACCTTCCCGTGGGACAACGGCAAGTTTCCCGAGTTCACCGAGCCGGATCCCTCCTACCACGGCTTGAAGTTCTGGGACGCGTTAGGCAACATCTCCTACATCATCAAGATGAGGGTAGAACTTCTGCGCGACATGGGTGCCTGCATTTCACCCTTCAACGCTTTCCAGATCATCCAGGGGATAGAGACCCTGCATGTCAGGATGCAGCGTCACGTAGAGAACGCGCAAAAAGTTGCCGAATGGCTGGAGCAGAATCCGCTGGTGAGCTGGGTCAACTATCCTGGTCTGCCGAGCCACAAAGACCACGCGAACGCCAAGAAGTACTTGAACGGCGCAGGAGCCATCATCGGGTTCGGCATCAAGGGTGGGCTTGAAGCAGGCATGAAGTTCATCGACAACGTAAAGCTGCTGTCCCACCTGGCCAACATCGGCGATGCCAAGAGCCTCGTGATCCACCCGGCGTCCACCACTCACCAGCAACTCTCCGCAGAAGAGCAGTTGGCAAGCGGCGTGAGCCCCGACTTCATCAGGCTCTCCATAGGCATAGAAGACGTAAAGGACATCATAGCCGACATAGAGCAGGCCCTGAAAGCGGCGCAAGCCTAGGCGCAAGAGTTAGACCAGTAATAGGTGGGGGGGCGATGCGCAAAGCATCGCCCCTTCTGCGTGTACTGAGCCTGTCCATAAAGTCCACCCAGTCCACCCCGTCCATCGAGTCCAAAAAGCAGCCACAGCGCACCGACCGTTGCCCTTTATCACCATTGGAAAAAACAAACAACAAACCCGTTGACGCGGG